>JAAZFA010000034.1 GCA_012511995.1 Thermoproteota archaeon
GCGCGGCAAAGTAAAAATACTAAAAACTCGCGTGTACTTCGTTGACCCCGCTTTTTGGACCTCATCAATGTTACCTCCAGCAGTCAAGTAGCCATCTATAAAGGCGTTGGTAATGTCTTCAGCTTTGTTGGGGCTGTCAAAAGGTTGCAGGTAGTGCCCAGAGTAGTAGAGAAACACTGCTATATCCCATGCCCTATCTCCACCTCGTTGTGCTTGCTCAAAATCAATAAGATAAACGGTGCCATCTGCTTTAACGAGAACATTGTCAGGTTTTGTGTCACCCAAAACAATATTCTGTTGGTGGACTTTAGCAAGAGAATTGCCCACATCACGTATTATAGTTAATACATATTCTTTTACTTCAGCGTTATCTGCATCAGAATAGTCTTTGATTATTTTGCCTAAACTTTCACCTTCTATGTACTCCATAAAAACGATCCGTTCGGGATTACTAACATGTAAGATTCGGGGTACATTAAAGCCCTCTCCATGGAGAACTTTACTTATGGCACTTTCTTTTGCTAATCGTGCTTGGCCTGAAACAGCAAAAGACCTAGCGCCAAACGACCACAATGTCAACGGGAACCATTTAAACCCAGACCAATCCTTGAACCGTTTAGCCAACACTTTCCTATGTCCCGTGTCGATAAGGTAAACGTCGTTTAATACACCGCCAATCCGTTCCACTTCAACGACGGCATTCTGATCTTTGAGCAAAAGTTTTTGAGCAAAACCTTTGATGTCAATCTTATCTGAAAGCGAAACAAGCCCTTCTGTTGTAGGGAAAAAAACGTAGTTTTGAGGGTCTATTGAAGGGAAATCTTGATCTTGCTGACGTAACCAATTCAATTTTTGAGTCCTTAAGAATGCTTCAGCGTTTTGGGTAACAATGCTCATAAGCTGAGGAACTACGCCAAAAAGAGACGTAAAAAGAGTTCTGGGGGCATTCTTAGCTAAGTTGAGGAGTCGAAGTTTAGGTACGTGACACCGGTCAATGAATCTTTTATTAATGTGGATATACCCGTTTTCTTGAGTGATTAATTGTTGTTTTTCTAACTGTTTGAGCGCTATGTTGTATCCTTCTAAAGCTCGTTTTTCATCTTTAATTAAACAATTAGTTAATTTCGCTAAATCATAGTTTAAAAGTGGAAATACCCTGACACGATTAGAAAAAACCTCGTAAAGAAAGTATTTCGGATGAATCTTTATGCTATGAGCTAGTTCGGGAAAGTTAATAACCAAATTCTCAAGCAATTCGATAATCAATCTTTGTTTTAACTCTGATTCCTGCTTATGCAGATAAGTTTCTCCAATTAACGCTTCATATGGCCAGACCAGTTTACTTGCTATTGCTTCACCTAATAAACCGCGGTCTACGTCTCTTTCAAAAACCCATTGATCAACCGCAAAAATAAAGACGGTTTTATTCTTTATTCGTTTAAGGTAACTCATGATTCGAGGTTGAAAATCATGGATAACAACCATGACTTCGAGAATTAAGTGTTGACTATAATTGTTTTGATTATAATCATCTCCTTTTGCTATAGCAGTGATTTTTGATTGTCCAGCGACATGTCTACAAAAGTCTACAATGCGGGTGGTTACTTCCTTATTATTGTCGTTCTTTACTGGTTTTATGACTGATTTGTCCCTCACCAATAGTTACTGATTAACCGTTGCGGTATTTAAAACAAAATATCATAGGGAAAAAAGCAGTCCACCGAAGTGATTTGATTTCAGTTAAGCGGTTAACTTTACCAGTTTTTTGTTTTAGTCCCAGGTACATTTCGTTTTTGGAGTACTGATCCCCCCGTTGGTTCGATTCCTGGGTTGAGCTAGTTATGTTTCTGGTCAAAATTGCCGCCAAACATACTGTACTGCAATGCAGCGACAACTAGTTAACATTACAACATAACAAGTTTTTAATGAAATCCTGAAGCTTCACCAATTTTTAAGGTGTTAATTAGCAAGCAGGCGCTGGTACGCAAAAGTTTTTATGCTTAAGTAAACTCCAGTTTTTAGAGGAAAATACAATGACTTCATTTGAAACAAGCAAAATATTAGGCGGCGTAGGCTCAATACTGGTGCTCTTAGGCGTAGTTCCCTACGTTAATTCTTATGGAATTATGATGTTAATCGGCGTCATACTAATCTTATTTGGTCTACATGGATTAAGCGACTATTATAGGGATCAGCGAATTTTTAGGAACGCTATCTTTGGAATTGCAGCTGGTGTAATAGGTGTAGTCGCTGCAATTGGTGCAGGCATTATTGCCTTATTGTTAAACCTTGGTAACATTGAGGCGTTGATCTATCAACTTTATCCTGGTTGGAATGGTGATTGGGCTACCCTACAAAACCTGACACCAGACCCTAATGCTATTAATGCAGCTAACTTTGATGTCAGTACACTGATTCCCTTTGTCATTGCTGTATTTGCGGTCTTGGCTATCTTGTGGCTATTTGCTATGATATCAACCTTCTTTATTAGACGTTCATTCAAGGCTGTTTCAGAAAAATCGAGTGTTGGCACGTTTGGAACTGCCGGTTTACTGCTGCTCATAGGTGCAGTACTGATAATCGCTTTCGGATTAGGAGTAATTTTAATGTGGATTGCAGTGCTGATTTTAGCGGTTGCTTTCTTCCAGTTACGCCCTGCTGAACCGGTTGTACCCGTTACTGACTATTCGACACCTGCAACGTTAAATTAAGCTTAATTTCCCTCTCTTTTTCTTTTGTTCAATATGTTAGTTTTACTCGTTTATCGCTGGTCTTATATGTGACCGCTTGCCACTAAAGGTAGGCGACAAAAATGAGAGCTATACCTAAGC
>JAAZFA010000317.1 GCA_012511995.1 Thermoproteota archaeon
ATAAGCGTTTCAAGCAGCGCTTTCTGGTTATACTTCCAAAGCGGATTGCAACATTTCAGGCTAAGCCGATTACAGATGTTTTGGATCCTAGATGACTGATAGACCGACTCAACTGTACCAGTTACTATTCCTTGAATTCCAAATTTTTCCTTTGCTTTGATAATGGCTTTTTCTAGATCAAAAAGCTCTAATTCCCTTTGACCTCTCGTGACCTCTGAAACTATTGGTAGCTCCAAAGCTTCTGCCTGTAGCGTCGTTATTTCGATGTTAGGCGTATGAAACATGTAACTTTCTTTATTCTTAGACTTCAACGTGATAAGACAGAGTACGTCGTCTGTTTCTGCTGTTAAATGAAGGGCAAATGTTGAATCTTTGCCGCCTGAAAACAGCACTCCATATTTCATAGTATAACTAAAAAATAAAAGCTGTTTATATGCCTGCTTGAAAAAACAGGTTAATATTTAACATCGCAGACGTTAGGAACTGCTTTAAGTTTTGCCACAATTTCTGACGTTACATCGTGGTGAAGTACATACACGGAGATTGCATAGCCAGTATTTATTTGTCTGCTGTAATTAGCACGTATGTTGATATTACTGTCAGCTAGAACTTTGTCAATGTTTGCGAATACACCTGGTACGTCTTTATGATGTACAAACAGAGTAAAAACCACATTTTCTTCTACCTCGATGGATTCACCTGCATTAACTGCGTTAGTGAAGTCACCGCCTAACAGATAACTAGATAGAACACGCGCCATTTCAGTTGAGGTTTCCCGTTGCGCCTCCATAGTAGATGCACCTAAGTGGCTACTAAGCACCACATTGTTTAATTCTTTGAGTTTATCGGTGAAAAGATCGTTCTCTACTTTAGGCTCTTCTTTGTAGACGTCTGTGGCATAACCGCCGATTTTACCTTCTTTTAAGGCATTGTAAAGGGCTTGCTGATCGATATTATTACCTCTACTAGTGTTTATAATATATGCAGTTGGCTTCATCAGGGCAAGCTCTTTTGCTCCAATAATGATATCTTTGCCGCCTGTATGTACACTAACATAGTCTGCTTGTTGGAGCACTTCTTCTTTAGTCGCCAAAAATTTTATCCCAGATTCCGGACACGGTTTTATATCATAACCGATGACATCCATACCGAAACCGTGATCGGCGATGTGAGCAACCTTCTGCCCAATTCTACCGCAACCTATTAAACCTATTGTCTTATAGGCGAGTTCTCTGCCCCCAAGCTTTTTCTTAACCCATACACCGTTTTTCAATGAATGATGGGCTTGAGGTATATTACGGGAAATAGCAAGCATCAAGCCAACGGCTAATTCTGCAACAGCATTTGTGCTACCGAATGGTGCAATCTTTACAACGATACCATATTCGGATGCTGCTGCGGCGTCTATATTATCAAAACCTACACCAGCACGTCCGATGATTTTGAGTTTTCCCTTTGCTCCTGCCTCAATCACTTCACGTGTAACTTTGGTAGCGCTTCTTACCACTAATGCATCGAATTGGCTGATTTCTGCAACTAACTGGGTTGCATCACGCTTCTTCGTGTCGGTTTCTATGCCAGCTTGTTGGAATATGGATAGACCTTCCTTCTCTAAACCATCGTTTAATAGTACTTTCATGCGAGATCACCTAAGTACAACTAAAAATGTGAACGCTTACCTTGATAATAAAGTTCTCTACAATAAACCTGTTCTGTCTATGCTTAAACTTTAGCTTTAGACATTTTTGAACCTCGGGTTCTAGTAGCCATAATATCGTAGGTGGTTTTTCTGCGACAATACGGGCACTTTAGATCACGATAGTTTTTTCTAAATAGAGATGTTATTGTTGCACCAGGTATCCAGTGGAAATTGAAGCTTTTTTGACAGCTTGGACACGTCAATCTAGAGGTATAATGAGGACCATATCGTGGCAACAGGATCATCAATACCACAAAACCTATGGCAACTATGAGAAATAGGATCGTTAGGAAATCTAGCGACATAGCTTTTTCAGAATCATATGCTAAGTAATAACTTATTTAAGGTTATACGAAAACAAAAGGGAAACACCCATGAAGGAAAGTTTATTTTACATTTTTAAGAGCTTCTTCAATATTTTGGAAGCCATATTTGACTCCGCTGAACTGCTTTCTAAGTTCCAAAACATCCCCTTTTACTTCTACTGGTTTACGCTTACCTTTTATTATGTCTAGCATTAAGTCACAGATATGTTTGATTTCGTCCTCTTTCATGCCACGTCTTGTAATATCTTGGAAGCCAACACGAAGACCTGCCGGGTTCTCTTTACTGCTCTGATCGTCATAAGGTAGAAGGTTCTTGTTGAGAATTATATTCGCGTCTTCTAGGTCTTGTGCAACCTTATTGCCGCCTCCAAAGCTTCTCACATCTAACGCGATTTGATGGCTACGTGTAAAACCTTTTTTTTCTGCAATGACTTTAATACCGTTCTCGTAAAGATACTGACC
>JAAZFA010000318.1 GCA_012511995.1 Thermoproteota archaeon
AGGTCAACAATGACCGTTAAGAACTTTCTACCAGTACATTATCACTTATCGTCCTATACAGAGATCAGACGCGTCTCTATTAGCTTAAAGGTAACCCTCCAGTGGTCGACAAAAATCAATTATGTATATGTACTCTAATACCTTTAACAAGCTATACAACGCTAAGGTGAATTTGGAACATTGTTTGAGAGAGGTTGAAGTACAGTGAAGGAAGGAGATGAAGTGTCATCGTCACTGACTGAAGTTTTTAGCTACATCGATAGGTGTATGAATTACCTCATAAAGAAAAGTCGGGAAGAGGCTATGTGGCTCGGCTTTCTTTCAGCGGCAGTAGTTTTTCTCATCGGTGTGGTTGGAGTCGTTATCGCAAACTTTTTGACGGAAATGTCTGCCACAAACTATTTTATAGAACACCCAGAATTTAGAGTTATTTATTCAGCATCTTTAATTTCATTAGGCTCTTTGGTGGGGTTGGCAACGTATTTTTGGGCAAAAAAGAAATACACCAAAGAATATGTGCCTTGGAAAAAGACGCTTGCTGAACTAAAATACAAGTTTGCTGGAGGAAATTCTGAGGGCGAAAACCTCATAGAAACAACCCTTAAATTAATTGATCAAACAAACCTTTGGCTTTCAGACGTGATGAAGTACAAAAGCCAAGAAGCCCTCACATATGGTTTGTTTGCCTTCCTAATTACAGCGCTTGTTTCCATGCATTCAAACATTGGAATACCTATTGCTATAGTGATAGGAACTATCGTTTGGCTTTATTTCAGGTATGAAAAACGAAAAGAGGCTTCAGAAGAAATCCAGAAATTCAAAGCATATAAGGAAAAATTCGAAGAAGGGAAAGACTCTTTCTTAAAAGCGCTCGGAGAAAACGAGACTTGAAGAAGTTGGATAAACCTAACCTATACGTAGTCGCCCGTTTTCTTGATGCCCTTTGGTGGAATCAAAAAGGCTTAAAAAAGACACGGTTGCAGATGTCAGTAAGATTAAACTATCCAGCGTTCCTTTCATACATAGATTGGCTTGAAAGTCATGGATTAATTGACGTTCAAAAAGATGAAAACGATAATGACAAGATATTTTTGTCACAAAAGGGGAAGGAGTCCTATAAAAAACTCGTCGAATGGATTAAAGACACAATTAAAGACCAAGATTTTTAAGCAGCAAAACAACCTATTCTGCAATTGCTATTAATTTGTCTCTGAAGTTCTCTCCAAGTATCGGGAGTACGTATCTCGGCTACTTACCAAGCATGCGCAATATCTTTTAAACATCAGCCACCTGGGAACGTTTGTGAGGTGATAAGATTGTTAAAAATGAGGAAAACAACCGTGATTGTTGCAGGCATATTGTTAATAGCAATGCTATGTTCTACTGCGCTTGCCTTAGGCAATACCGGTATTTCAGAAGAATCCGCTAAGATGACCGACGTCGTTCTCACCAGTTCTTCTTCTCCTATCCCTGATGACCAAGCTCCGCAAGTTGATTTTTCAGCATTAAACATTGATCAGCTATTATCGAACCAGAAAGAGAACGTTATTCCAGAAAACGTCGTTCAAAAGGTAAATGATGTTGCCAAGGGAATGATTAAGGAAGCAGGATTTTTCCGCACTATTCCCATTGAGAAAGGTGATGCCGGTGAGTACTACTTGCTTCTGGTAGTAAATTCTGAGGGCAAAGACCTTGAAAACGTTGAACACTTCGAGGCTATTGTCAGTAAGGATTCCATAGAGTTTGTACCACTGCACCCAGAACTCAAAGGCTCCAGTAGTAACCAAACGGTGATAGCCGAGTACGAAACAAACGATGAGCGTGAAATGGCCAAAGTTATAGTCGATACAACGACAAAAGAGTATCAATTGACACTTCAAAATGGACGCGCTGTAGGCTGGTATTCTACAAGTCAAACCATTGAAGGCAAAGCAGTTCTCGGCAATACTTTATGGAGGCTGACGGCAGCTGGAAACTTTTACTGCTCTGGTACATACGTATACGATGCGATAGATACTTCAAATATCTGGGTCGAAGGATGGCTTGGATGGAACGTTGAGAGCTTTAGTCATAGCCTAAGTTTCCATCCCGCCTTCTTATGGGCACAAGTCGATGCATCTGGAAGCTTTAATGGACCATTCCAGCACGTCAATGCATGGGCTTGGATAAGACAATACGGGGACGCTTCCTACATAGGAGATGGAGGAACTTACTAGCTAACTAAACTAAAAACCCTCTTTTTTTGTCCATATTTACTTCATTCGCTCTATTATGTGCTTAAACTTTCGG
>JAAZFA010000319.1 GCA_012511995.1 Thermoproteota archaeon
GACTACTACAACAAGGTCAGGCCGCATAGCAGTTTGGGCGGACGTCCACCGGCCCCGCAAAGCATCCTTCTGACGGCTTGAGGAGCAAAACACAGCCTGCCTCACCGTTCAAGGGTGGCGAACCTGCGGTTCACCATGAACGCGCTGCGCGGGCCCTTGAGCGCTTCGGCATCCTGTGTTACGATGTGGCCAAGCCTAAGAAGGAGTGCGGGTGCCAGGAAACGGTCTTTACTAACTCACTGGTTGGTACAAAGACTGGGGGCAGACCAACTGCATGATGGAGACACTATTGAGTTTGATAGTTGCACTTTGGTCTTTACGGTCTATTCAGGTGGAATCGTTTTTGAGTAATTTATAATGGAGGAACGAGGTATGACAAAGAAGACTTTTTTCACGCTATTGATTGCACTGATTATGGTGCTTTGTTCAGTATTTTCTGCGTTTGCAGAAGATGTTAGAGTTCCAATTAATTATGGAGCCATGTCAACTGAAGAACTCTTAGCTCTAGCCAATGCGCTATCTGAGGAATTAGCTGGACGGGGGTATTCATTAACGATTGCAGAAGGAACACCTTCAGAAGCAACAGGAGAAACTTCGCAAGAAACTGAAAAAGGCGACAGTTCAAGTGCAACTGATAGTTCTGACGAACCGGACACTTTGTTTGAAGGCGCTACTGAATTGAGTGATGAAACGTTCTTGCAGGATCTAGCTGCTGGTTTGAGTGCTCGTTGGGTTCTGGCTGGTACCGATTCATCCCTTATGAGCGATAAACAATTGAAAGAACATTATTCACAACTTGTTAATTCTGAACTTGTATATGTTGCGAAGTATAGCGAGTATCAATTTGAAGATGAAAAGCTTGGTGAATATGCGCATAACTATATCAATGCATTGCAGTCTCAGTTCATTGCTATAACCGAATACTTTGGTGTTGATGAAAAAACCTATAATGAGTACTGGTCATCAGGATATGCAACCAGAGCGAGGTATATCTATCTGATAAATAAAGGCTACGGCTTGACCATGGAAAGCAAGTACAACGAAGATCTAAAGGGTATGGTTGAACTTGGTGCTTTCTACAATATCCAAATGCCAATTGAAGTGGCTTTGCGTACTGAGCTCACATCACTGGAACTGGACATGACAAAAGAAGGCTCCAGCAAATACGTGTATGTCCAGCCGTTGAATATCAATAATACTTCACCTAATGATATTTCCGGTTTGACCATAAAGATCAATTTCATAAATGACAAAGATGTTATTGTTGATACAGGGTATCTCCTGTCGTATGAAAACGTTTCTGCTGGAAAAGCTGTCTCAACACAGAAAGCAAGTACAGATGACAAATTCAGCCGAATCTCTTTCACATATTCTTACAGTGTCAATACAGGTTCATATGCAGACAACTTTGAGGGGACTGTGGAACCGGATATTCAGTATTCATACGACGGAAAGATTAAAAAGAATGGCGAACTTGCATCTGGTCAGCCAGAACTAGAAATCGAAAATATGCTCAAAGGTTGGGAAATGAACTCTTCATGGAGCAAGACCCTTTATGTTCCCACTCTTAAGTTCGATGTCAGGAACACAGGCACTGGTGATGCAGAAAGGGTCACTGTCCGATGCGTCTTTACTAATGTAGAAACAAAAGAAGTCTGGGATGAAGAAACCGCATACGTCGTTGGTTCTTCGGATACACCACTTAAAGTAGGATATAGTAAAAAGGCTTTTATCTATTCTTCAGTCGGATATAAATCCAAGATCGCTTCAACCCCAGAGCTCACTGTTGATATTTATATCAATGATCAGCTCATTGACACTGTCACTATTGAATGACGAGGAGGATTAACATGAAACGGCTTTTGTCCATTACCTTTGTTATTATGCTATTCACATTGAGCTTGGATAGAGTACACTGAAGTTCGCAACTTTGCCCAGGGTGAGGAGGAATGGGCAAGCCACCGGGACTCCCCTACAATGGATGTTCCTAACACATTCACAAGGAGGAGAACCCCAATGGCCCAAAGTAAGAATACCACGAATTTCGAAGGTTTACTATTCCAGTTCATGGACAGCCCTGATCCGATGCTCAGCATGCTGGAGCGGCTCAATAAGGAGATCCGGAGGCGAACCAGGGTGGTCGGC
>JAAZFA010000035.1 GCA_012511995.1 Thermoproteota archaeon
TATAGATACTATTTATAGTAGTCTTATCAGATGCAACAAACGGTGGCTATGGCTAATTTATGGCTGATGTTAACAATTGCATACTGAAGGTTTCTGATCTGGGAGTAAAAATTCAGAACTAAACGATTCTAGAACATATCAGCTTCAATGCTAAGAAGGTACAACCGTAGCAATATTGTGTCCTAATGATACAGAGAAAACTTGTTTCGTGCATTATTAACCTCACTTGTGGGTTTTCTAGTAATAGCCCCAGCAATTGCAGCAAAAAAACCTGAGTAAAAAACATGCGAATTTGCGCCATTTTAAGTGCTATTTTCAGTTTAGTATCTGCCGTTTTTGGTGTTGTTTTAGTAGCTTACCTTAATCAACCACGGGGTTCAGTAGTGGTTATTTGCGGAATAACTGTTTTTGTGGCAACGATATTGATTAATTGGAGAAAAAACTACTCTAGGGGTGATTTGCTTGAAGAAGTATACAGGTAAAACGTCGACTGCAATAATTCTATACCCCCAAGATAGGATTCTGTTGATAAAACGCAACACTAAACCCTTTTTGGGTTACTGGGGGTTGCCAGGTGGCAGAATGGACCCCGGAGAAACTATTGAACAAACAGTTCTACGAGAGGTTAAGGAAGAGACTGGTCTTGGTGTTAAAATCGTTAGTGTAGTAGGCGAATATGTAGAGAAGGGAGTTAAAGACGATATAGAATATGACTATTATCCTACATGTTTTGTTGTTGAGCCAGTTGATGGAGAACTAAAAAAGCAGGATAGTGAAATTCAAGAAATGCATCTTTTTAGTTTAAATTCCCTACCTTTGCCTTTGGCGTTTGAGCATGAAAAAATGATAAAGGATTATATTTCACACCGACAAGGTGTTGAAATATAATTTTAGGTGTTACTGTTGACTTTTGGTTCTTGTTTGTGGTGGCGGTGGAATTGGTAGAACTGTTCCTTTAGTTAGATTTTCTTGTTCATTTAATATTAACGAGATTGCTTTACCTTCGGGTACGATTATTTTTGTGTTGTTCTGTAATGATGAAGAAATTGTTTCAAGTTGCTTGAATGTTATTGCTGAGTCTTTAAAGTAAGTTGTTAGTGCTTCATTGCGCAGTTTTGTTGCTTCCGCGTCACCTTCAGCGATGGCTATAGTTGCGGTTTTTTGACCTTCTGCTTGTAATATAGCTGATTGTTTTTGACCTTCTGCACGTTGGATTGCAGCGTTTTTTTCTCCGCTGGCAAGTGTTGCTTGGGCGATGGCGGTTTTTTCTGCTGCTTGGCGTTCGTTGTCTGCTTTAAGTACGGACTCCATTGAACTCATTAATCCTCTGGGTGGTTCAAGGTCTTTGATTTCTGCACGTACGATTTCTATGCCCCAGTCTTTGGTTTGTTCGTCTAGTGCTTCTTTGAGTTTAGCGTTGATGGTCGGGCGTGAAGTGTTCGCCACAGTCATGTCCATGCCACCGATGATATCGCGGAGCACGGTTCGTGCGAGTGTGTCAATTTGAGATTCATAGTTATTAACGAAGTATTGTGATGCCTTCACTGCTGTTTCATCAGTTTTGACTTTGTAGAACACTACTGCGTCTACGCCCATGAAGACTTTGTCTCGGGTGATTACGTCTTGGCGTTGTACTGGAGTCATACGTTCAGTAATGTTTACTTTGATGATGCGGTCTACAAAGGGTACAAGCAAGGTTATGCCTGAATGTACGAATCGGTGGTATCTTCCAAGGCGCTCGACTAATCCTCTTTCAGTTGGTCTGACTATTCGTAGTGATGAAATCAATGCATACACTATTATGGCTAAAGGTATTACGATGGCTATGATTTGGATTATATCAACCATTTTGTTCTTCTTTCTCCCTCTCTATTTTGCTTGTTTTTATTGCAGTTGATAATGCATATGCAAGCAAGAATTAAGGTTTGTCATTATACCGCCTTAACACTTTGTAGTGGTGAACCAAATGCTATTTTATGTGGTAACCTCCGACAGCGCATACCTGGGCGTAAAACTGACCAGTCTGATTCGGAATGGCTTGCTTTTCTGCTAAGAGACGAGCAGATAAAGTCCAGTTATGTTCCAGCAAAGCATCTACGTGAGTTGCGTGAGCAAACCCGTCTGAGGTAAAATACGTTCAGAATAGAACGCAGTTTAAGAACCGGTACCAGAAAGTACTCAACAGAGTCAACATCAAGCTGCACTCTAAGTTAAGCGCCGTCTTTGGCAAGGCAGGAATGGAGATACTAAATGGTTTGATGGCGGGCCCGGAGGGATTTGAACCCTCGATCTCCGGCTCCGAAGGCCGACACCTTAATCCGTGCTAGGCTACGA
>JAAZFA010000320.1 GCA_012511995.1 Thermoproteota archaeon
AGCAGATTGAACAAAGCTTTTAGCTTGTTGTAAGGGTGTTTGGTTTTTTTGTTGCTTTTCTTTTTTAGCCATTATTTACCTCCAATTTAACTGGCTTAACAGCTGGTTGAACTAACGGTCTCTCATTGATTTTGAAGAGAGTACCTTTGGGTTTTGGGGCAGGGGTATGAGTGGCACACCCCACTAAAAACAAACTACTTAAAGTGATTAAGAATAGATTTTTCATAGGAAATAGTCATAAAAAAAGCCCTGATATAAATCAGGGCTTAAGGTTAAAAATTGTTTATATAAAGAAAATCACCGACTTTACAATAGGCGAATCAGGTTTTGGTGTTAGTGCATATCTGTTGATAAAATAGCTTGGTATGCAAATGAGTAATGCTGAGACAATAGCCCAAATTAAACCACCACCACCTTGAATAGCAACATAGAACGCTGATGTTGCAAGATAAAAGGTGAATAAAGCTGCTGTTATGACAATTGTCTTATAAGCAATCGTTGGCCATCTTCGCATACCATAATATACAAAAATAACAGATGGGATACTTGTAAGCAAAACAGCTTGTAGTACTTTACTATCATCGTTAAGATCAATTGCTCCCATGACTGCTAATATTGAAAATAAAAAAGCACTTGGCAGTAAAAAAACCAAAATCCAATAGGGTAGTAAGAGTAAACTATCCGTCCTAAAATTTTCTTTTAAGGGCATAATTCAAAATCCTCATATAAATATTACTTCCTATTTTTTCCTGCATTAGCAATTGAGCCTCCACTTCTAATCCCTGCGCCAAGTGAACGCATTGCTAATGCTCCTTTTAATCCAAATAAGAAGCGTAATCCGCCTGATGCAGAAATACTTGCACCACCAGTTAACGCAGATGCAATGCTTGGAATATTAAAAAACACGAAGAAAAGAAGACCTGTAACAACTAACACTACAATAGCTGAATACATAGCAGCAAAAGCAGGAATTTGGATAATAGTATTACCGTCAAGTCTGTCATTTACTTGTGTAAAGACCTCTATAGCTACTTGCATGATTAGACCATTAGCAAGTATATATAACAGAATTGTAAACGTATAGTTTAAGATTTGTCCGATCCAATTCATGCCGTATTGGCGTGTTGACGGATATAACATAAACCCTATAAATACTGGCCCTAAAAACAAAGTCAATAATAGAGAAATTTTTGTAATTAGATAAAATGCAAAAACCAGTAAAAATAGAGCTAATGCGCATATTTGGATTATGCTTCCTGCTACATAAAAATAAATCATTTGCGCAAAAGGAAACTCCCACCACTTTAATTTATCGTGAGCTTCATTAAACTTTTTAACTATTTTATTGACAATAATTAAAACATCATTAAACGGCGAAGTGTTTTCAAAATCAACGTTCATAAAAACAGCTCCCAATTTATCTGGAAGTTCGTATGCAGCAATAGCAATCATCATATAATTGTTTGCATTGAAAGCGATAGCAATGAGAAGCAACCACCCAATCAATGATTTAACTGTTCCTATAAAACTCTCGTCTATTCCCTCCCTTAACCAATTAAATCCTAATAGCAGAACATAGACACTAAATCCGACTAAAAAAAGAGGTGCAATTTGTTCAATTACACCTCCGATTGTATTTTTTAAAACATTTACTATATCTGTAGTAAAAAGCTTAAAAATATAACCATAAACATCTATAAATAGATCAAACATTTACATCACTTTATAAAAAATGATTGTTTTGGTAACTTGTTATTTTTTATCATACTCATCACATTTACCATCCGTTTCCCACCCTAAAAGAGAAGCATTAGCACAAAACTCTTTTTGTTTTCTGCTTTCTGCATCATTCTTCATTTCTTTAGTGATAGTAATAGGAGGTTCGGCGATGAAATCTTTTGGTTTATCGCAAGCCGTTAAAAATAAAAAATTAACAAAAACAATACTTGTTAAAAGTAAGCGTTGCAAATTTAACTCCCTGTGTTTTTTAAGTTTAAAAGAGTAAATTTTACACTATTTTTATTAACTACATTTACCATCCGTTTCCCACCCTAAAAGAACAGCATTAGCACAAAACTCAGCTTCCCTATGCTGTTCTGCATGAACTCCTCTTTGAATTTCATACGCACGTTGCATATTATCGAGTTGTGTCTGGGTGACAGCAATGGCTGCACTTTCTGTGGCAATTTGATTTTGGATGTCAGCAGCCTCTTTAACATTTGTTGCTGTTTGCAGCTTTGTCTGTAGAGAATTTAAGCGTTCAAAACGTTCCGCAGTTTCTTTAAAAGATTTTTCAACTGATTGACTGTAGTTCGCTAATAATTTACGTCCACCGTCAGGGTCATAGTTTCTTTTATTAATTATGTTATCTACATCTGTTTTACTTAGACTATCTACGTTTTTATAGATATCCTCCCATTCTGCAGGAATGTTATCTAACGCTAATTCTTGTGCAACATTCTTTAGACCCTCCTCAGATGTCAGTGCTTCAACTTGATTTTTTAATTCAACAATTTGAGAAACTTGGTTTTCAATCTGCTGTTTCATATGAACGATTTGTTCTAAATGTTTTGCAATCGCTGTAGCATCAATCACAGGAATACCCTGAGCATTAACTACTCCACTTAAAGCAAATGTTAAAGATACAGCAGATA
>JAAZFA010000321.1 GCA_012511995.1 Thermoproteota archaeon
AGACTTGGGCTCTATAGACTCCGGTTCAAATCCGGGAGGCCCCACCATCATTGTGTGTTATTTTGGGTTTAGATGTGTTGTTTTTTATGGGGTTTTTGATTTTTGTGTGAGGTTTGGTTTGTTTGAGGTTTTATTTAGCCTGTGTTGTGTGTGGGGGTGTTTTGGGTGGTGTTGGTGTGTGTATGTGGTGGTTGTATATACGTTGGTTGGTTTTTTGTGTTAGGGACATAGTTTGGGTAGTAGTCCATCGTGCCCTGGCTTGACGTACTACTACTTCTGGTTTGACTGTTTATTTTTTAGTGTGTGCTGGTTTGTGTTGGACGAGGATTTTTGTTCTTAAAAATTTAGTAAGTGTTTGTTTTAGTATGTTGTTTCAGCTATGAGTTAACCATTGGTTTGGTTGACCGCAAATTTTAAAACAGAATTATAGTTACTTTTGGGTAGAGGCGAATTATGTGGTTTATTGTAGCAGGTGTGGCACACAAAATCTAAACACTAATGTTCACTGCATAAATTGTGGTGTTCCCCTATATACTGTTGGTGAACGCTACCCCGGAAGCGACAGAGAACAATACCGTAAAATGGAAGATGAGTGCTTTGGGCTCCCCAATGGCGGCATGATTGCAGCTTTTATCAATAGGCATAATCGTATTACTCGTCGGTTTAGGCTTATTAATAGAAGCATCTTTTGGTATATCGATTAATTTCTGGCCATTAATAATCATCATCTTTGGAGTATTGCTTGTCGTAGGTGCTCTCTATAAGTATAGACGAACCGATCAATTCTTTCGCTGATCACTTTAGTAGTTTCTACATAATTTACAAGTTTTTTGTTATTCACATCTGAGAGTAAAATCCTAACCTACAAAATAAAAAAATAGTTAAAACGAAAACGTACCCATCAACTAGCAAGTTTTGGTCAACAGGTCACTACAACCAAACAAAGAATGAGCCAATCACAAACAATGTATTCATTGTCCATTAGTATAGCCGCCGATTTTTATCTGAACTTAACCTCAGAAGCATTAAAAACGCTCCAACCCCAAAAACCAAAAACTACCTGTACTTATTGTGAAGAAACCTAAAGTGAATAAAACAATTCCCACTAAGGAAACTATGGTGCCGGTAAGCAAGCAACTGCATGCTACACAAAAAACTTTGCCTCTGATTGTGATGCGGGTTTGCATTGAATTTTTCACAATTTGGGTGGTGTCAGCTGAACTGTATGATGGATTTATTCGGTTCATTTGTCAAAGGAGAACTATTTGTTTTTTTGAAACATCAGACGGCACTTGCTATGAGTGAATACTGCTATTATGTCTAAAACACAAATCACACCATACGAGTGCTTACTATGGGGAGACGAGACTTTGAATGATCTATTTGTATGTTTGGCTGAAGTAAAAAGAATTGGGGCGAGTGCTAACCCGAAAGCTGAAACAGCTACCAAAAAAAATTAGGATTAACTTGGTTTTAGAAAGTTTTCCGACCTAAAATAAATATTTGATTTTACCCCTGACTTCCCATGTTGTCATATGTTGGAATGTTCTTCACTTCATAGATTTTCTCGAAAATAATCAAGTCTTCTGCTATAAGAACCATAAAAATCATTATAGCAAACATAGCGTTCCTCTTGAATCTGATGGGTAAAAATTGATTCCGTAGACATAATGGCATGAATTATGTCCTAATGACTCTCTTGTGATTTTTAATCCATCCGTTTTGTTGAGCATCTCTGTAAATATCCGTGCTATGAAATGGCGTGAGGATTCCAAACATTATGAAGTCAGGGTCTAAGTCGTTAGTGAATTCACGGAGTTGACTACTGGATTGATGGGGTTTTTTTGTGGCTACCTATGATGACCATGGTGTGAGCAAAAATGCCGTTGCCTTGCAGAGTTTCACTGCGGTTTTTGCTTTGTTTGGTGTAATGCCTTTCTTGAAGTAGCTTAGTGTAGAAGCATTTGAGTTTTCTACACCAAGCAAAACCCAGCTTAAGCCTGATTTAGTGAGCCTTGGAAGGCTGTCTTTGTTTTGACGGGACAGGGTTCTGGGAATTGTTCTGAACGATATCGTTGCATCTTGCTTGAACAAACCATCATGTATTCTTGGGTAATTATTTGGCGACGAGTTCTTCAGCATTTCTTTAGGACGTTGTCCAGTTCAAGTTGTCGTCTGTTAACCAGATCATTTAACTGCCATATTCTTGACTACAATACGCCATTTCGTCTGCGATATGTTTTGTAGTCTTAAGTCGCCAACTGGCTTGCCTGTGTCGCTATTGTGTGCAGAAAGTGCATTTATGATTACACCCTCGTGTACCCTCAATCAAAGCGTATGGAGCGTTTTTTCCGCCATAATTGAAAAATGATACTCTGTCCTGTTGTCTTTTACTAGATGGCCGCCAGGAGACGGTAAATCTTCCAAATTAGGAATCAAAGGCCTTGAAGAGGTATGAATGATTTTCTTATTAA
>JAAZFA010000322.1 GCA_012511995.1 Thermoproteota archaeon
CAACCCACTGAGCGCATCCAAGTTTTCCAGGGTGATCAAGCAGATACAACTTTTCTCTCTAATGTGGCAAAACAGGTTGCGCCAGAGGGATTTGATATAATAATAGATGACGCTTCACATATCGGTGAATTTACTAAAAAAACGTTTTGGCATCTCTTTGACAATCATCTAAAACCCGGTGGATTATATGCGATTGAGGATTGGTACACTGGTTATTGGGATGATTGGCCAGACGGCAAAAGCTTCACTCAAGAAGCCCCCAAGAGTCCCAGTTTGAGATGGCGACTGTTATCTAAAGCAAATGCTTTTGTTAGAACTCATAACTTTAAAGTTCCCTCCTCATTATACTATTTGTCTAAGAAAAACTACAATTCACATACCTATGGTATGGTTGGATTTATCAAGCAATTAATTGATGAACAAGCTGCCACAGAACTAACAAAAGCCCGCTCTAATGGTATCCCACAAAGACTATCTCGTTTTGAGAGCATCTATATTACACCCTCCATAGTTTTTGTTAAAAAATGTTCAAGCACCACCGCAGCCAACCAAGCTTAGTTTTAATAACTAAAACGTTTGTTTCCACTGTTTGTTTGTCTTATTAGGTACCAAGTCGTTTAAGGTATGGTTTACCATGTCCAAACTTAACATTTTTCAGGAAAAAGCCGAGACTTTCGATAAAGTGGGCATCCATCGTGCCGAAGTAAACAAAGCCATAGGCTCGCTCAACGACCTCAGATTAAAATATCCTTTCGATGAAAACCTAAGAGAAATCGAATGGCTAGACCAAGATAGACTCTATAAAGTAAGCCCTGATGAAACAGGCGAATTCTTTCAGCTCCTCGAAGGATACCTAAAACCGTTAGGTTTTCTAACTCTTAACAATTCCAACGTTTATCGTAATGCCCGACTGCAAATTAAAGATTTTAAAAATTTGTTACGTATTGCGGTAGATGATCGTAAATCTTTATCAGAAAAAATCGACGCTCCTTGGGAAAGAATCGGTGGCTTAGGGCAAGATAAACTACTTGCCAAACAAATCATTTTCTGCTATAATTACGGTCAAGGAACGGTGTTACCTGTTTTTAACAATCAACACCTTCGACATTTCGTAAATCGCGTTTCTGATTCTTACTTTGGGCAGACAAAATATTTCTCGCTTGGACAAGAATACGAACACTACACCAAAAAACTCATAGCAACTAAAAATAATTTAGCTGTAACTAAAGTTTGGGACACCACCTATTTTGCACGATTCCTCTACCAAACATATCCTCCGCCCGATAGTGAACAAGCAACAATTGACGCTTCAGGTAACAGAAAAGTCGGCAGGGTTATCTCTGACGAGCAGCTTGAATTACAAGGATTCATGAAGCTGCTGGGTGATTTACAGGCACAAAAAAAGATTTCTGGTGAACAGTTCAGAGAAAATCGAGAATTATGGATGCGGCAACCTACTGAACGTGTAGGATTAATGCAGCGTCTAAAGCGCCTGCTAAACTCATAGACGCCTGGTTAACTGAAATCCATAATTTAACAAATTATTAAATATTTAAATTTAATCAACAAAAAATTATTCAATAACCTTGACTAAATACAATAAAAAAATTAAAAAAATGAAAAAACGCTATTAAGCAGCTGATTCATCTAAGTTTAAGCTATGTTCTTCCACCTGTTACTCACAAGTGCCTGTAACCTTCAATGTAAATACTGCTTTGGAGAAAGTATGGATGACTTCGAAGATGAATTTGGAACCGATATAGAAGTCGATTATGACCTCCCACACATAGCTAACTATAATGTTTCTGAATTAGACCGCTTTGTCCGCAGAGACCCAGACTGTGTATTAACCTTCTATGGCGGAGAACCCTTGTTACAGATAGATAAACTACGTCTAATCATGGACACAATCAAACCAAAACATTACATGATACAAACAAACGGGTTATTGCTCGATAAACTAGAACCCAAATATATCAACCGCTTTCACACTTTACTGGTATCTATTGACGGCGATGAATCATTAACAGATTACTACCGCGGAAAAGGCACCTTCCGCAAAGTCATCTCTAACCTCAAATTCATAAGGAAAAACGGCTTTAACGGCGAGTTGATAGCGAGAATAACAGTCATGGA
>JAAZFA010000323.1 GCA_012511995.1 Thermoproteota archaeon
AATTCCACAGCCAAGCGCTCCTCTTTTAAACCGTTAGTTTTCTTGATTTTGCTTAATTTAAACACATGAGATAACGGAAATTACCCAATCTTGTCCTAAAGTGTAGAATTAACTACCACTTGTTCTCTAAGAAGTAACATGCTTAGGAGGTGAAAGAATGAACATGAAAAAATCTGCTATTTGCATGCTTCTTGTTGGACTCTTGCTTTCTACATTTCTTTTAATCCATCCAGTTGTGGCTGAAGAACCAGGTTACCAAAATATTTCAGTACAACAAGCCGAACACATGATAGAACACATGCCGAACGTAGTTATTCTAGACGTCAGAAACCAGAGCGAATTTGCTTTGGGACGTTTGTTTGGCGCTGTTTGGATACCTCTGCACGAACTTGAAGACAGGATTGACGAGTTGACCGAGAGTCAAAATGATACCATAATAGTATACTGCGCCGCTGGCGGTAGAAGCGCACAAGCAAGCCAAATTCTCGTTGACAATGGTTTCATTAGCGTCTATAATATGCTTGGCGGCATAACTGAATGGGTAGCCGCGGAATATCCAATCTACACAACATTCCACGCTGTAACAGTAGATAAATTGGGCGACCACAGAATAAAAGCGGAAATCGAGCCGTTACTACGTCAAATAGGCTGTACATCATGCAGTAACCAATCACAGTCTTGTCCAGACGAAGCGGGAGAAATTATCGATATTCAGAGCACAATAATAGACGAGGGAGAAGATTACATAGTAATTCTAGTCACATATGAACACGATGGCGAACTGTACGAATTTACGCTAACTAAAAACCTACTCTGGAGCTACCGCCATAGTTCACCCAATGCTTACAAAACAGCCAATTTCACTATGACTGAAATGACCAACGGAAATGTTTCAATACAATTCTTTGAAATGAAATACATGGTTGAGCACCGAGATTATAATTTAACAATAGCTACAAGCCTAACACCTTTGGATTCAGAAACCTACAACAGGTCGTCTACAATCATAAATTATGTACCTGCTGGTAAAGCTGAAATCATATCGTTTGAAACAGTTGAGTTTAACTCGCCAGTAACATTATCCGAACTGTATGATGCGCTCGCCAATGTTGCTAGGAAGATCGGGCAAGGTTACATGAGAGACGGCGCTAGAACCGATGATGCAGAACTTCGTCAACTCGGTCATAATTACTATGAAATGGCTAGAGAAACCAGCAGTTTTTCTAGGCTAGCGGAAAGGCAATTACAACAATACGATCGTGTAATCTACAATAACACTGCGATCTTAATGGATGAATGTAGTTTCGATTGCTGGGCATCGGGATTCGTCTCTTGCTTTGGTCCTTTGGATTCTGTTATGCTAGGTTGCCTATTTGGTTGCGCTGTTGCTAGTATAGCATGTGGACCACTATGGTCTGCTTGCTTCGCTGCATGCGGTACAGTATGCACTGCAGGTGATATCGGGATATTCGGGTTTTGCGCAGGTTGGGCCTTAGGTGATTGTTGTTTTTAAACCTTAAAAACAAATGCGGTAATAGTAAGAAAAGAGGAAACGAAGCATGAATCAAGCAAGTTTGGGGCAAAAACGCAGAGAGGAGATTAGTGCGCTAATATTAGTTAGCGTAATCATCGCTTTCGTAGCTTTAACTCTATTTCTTAGCCCTCAATATACTCCCCTTTTTTTAGGTATAGCCATTGTAGCTTTAGGTTTTGTTGCGGTTATGACCTTACGGCCAAATCTTAGGCGTCGGCTTATCGAAAGCGTCAGTTCCCATCAAGTTAGCAATAATGAGCAAGAACTTGGTCTCTCTCGTTATCGAATGATGGCAATATTTGCAATAGCTGGAATGATAGCAATATTTCCAGTCGCACTAAGACTCTTCCCTCAGTACACGACTTACCTTGTTGTCGCAGTAATAATCGTGAATCTAGTAGCAGGCACAGTCCTAATCGCAGGGTTGGCATCAAGCGCAAGCAAAAAAATAGCTTTGCTCATCGTCTTACTCTTCTTGATAGGGCTAGCATCGTCCATATTGTTACGAAACTTTAACATTACTTTCTTAACAGGGCTAAGTTAATAAAGAACCTTTAAAGCTAAAAAGCAATTTACCTCATTTTTTCTCATTTTTTAAATAGTCCTTAACTAGAAAATAAATTCGGTGAAAATCGTTTGGTTGATGAAGAGCGCAGAGGTGCAGCATCTCTAAAACCCATAAATGTCATATCGGATTATAGTTTGCCTTTAAGCCAAACCTTTGCAGTTTCATAGCCAAAGATTAAGACAAAAAGTAGTGTTGCAACCATAAAATAGATGTATTCCCAGCCCGAAGCATCCAGTTTGATAATAAAACCACCCAAAAAAACTACCACGGCAAATATGGTGTAAAAGAAGTACCTTGGAATTAGAAACCGCCCGACCTTTATGCGGTTATCCAACATTACTCTGTTGACAACCCAGTTACCGCCTTCCCGCTTAAGAAGTCCCGCATGCTCCAGCTTGGACATGTGATATTGAGCTATTGAAGGGCTGCTAAGATTAAGCGCTCGCTGGACATCTCGTATTCCATAGGGCTTATTCGTCTTAAGCATAAGACGATAGATATCAAGAGCAGTTCCTTTTAAAGTGCCTGCGATTTCATCCTCACTTAATCCTATTCACCTCAGCGTAATAATGCTTAATCAACCAGTCTTTAAAAATTTAACAATGCTTGAAACTATAAGGACAAAGTATATTGTCAAAAAATCTAAAAAGAGTACAAGCCTATTCT
>JAAZFA010000324.1 GCA_012511995.1 Thermoproteota archaeon
ATAGAAATGGAAATAATGACCACAACAAAAGAAGAACAAAACATAAAGCATAAACAAACAGTTTATAAACAAAAGGACCAAAGCAGCCTATCGGTTCATCACAGAAGCAAAATAAAACCTTCAACCATAACTAACCAAGGCAAAGAATCAACCTCTATGTGTCTGAGTTAAATCCAAGGTGTACGATTATGGTAAAATTTGCAAGTTATTTGAATTATTGAGAGAGTCACAAAGTGAAAACTGGTTGAGTGTTGTGTTTTGTGGTTCTATGAGCAACTTTGCGTTTGAAGATAAACCAGTAAAAGTGTGGTCGATATTTCGATAAATCGTTTTTGGTTTGTTTCAGTTACTCCAGCAGTTTAAACATTGATTGTTCAACTTGTAATTAACTTAACTTAAAGTAAGGTTTAAATGAATTGTTGGACAACCAGCTATAACGGTTGGATCAACCAACCATGAGTGGAAAAAACATGGAAACAAAACCAACGCTCTACATAACAACCATACTCATAATAGCAACGATTTTAGCCTCAGGATACATTTCAACCATTAAAATAAATGAACTAGAAACAATAATAGACACTCAAGCCAGCAAATTGAACTCTTACAACCAAATATTAGATAATCAAGCAGAACAGCTTAAAAGCGTTAATCAAAGAATAACTGATCAGAACACAATACTTGAACAGTATAACCAAACAATAAACCTGCAAAACCAAACTATAAGCCACCAAAATGAAACAATCAGCCAACAAAAAGATGAAATACAAAAATTCAAACCAATAACTTTAGTTGATGACGCCGGTTACATGATAACCATTACTTCCTATCCCGAACGTATTGTCTCTTTAGCTCCCAGCAACACAGAAATACTCTTTGCTGTTGGAGCTGGCGATAGAGTCGTAGGCGTCACCGATTGGTGCAACTATCCATACGACTTTTCCGAATGGATTAAAGCCGGTAATATGAGCAGCATAGGCAACTATTGGAACCCGTCAATAGAGCCAATTCTTAGCTTAAGACCTGACTTAGTTCTGGCATCTACCGATTCGAGCGGAGATGTAGCAGCATCACTGCGTAATTTAGGCTATAACGTCCTAATTCTGGATGGCGATACCCTCAATGAGGTACTTAACGACGTATTCCTTGTTGGCAGAGCAACAAACCAAACAGACCAAGCAACAACTCTAGTGAGTAGCCTTCGAACACGAATTGACACTGTTGTTAACACTGTAAAAAATGCTGAATCTACCCCCAAAGTCTATTATGAACTATGGAATGACCCATTGATGGCTGCGGGACCGAGAACATTTGTTAGCGATTTAATTTCTCTTGCAGGCGGTCAAAATATTTTCGATGATGCTGCATCTCAATGGCCAATTGTAAGCTCTGAATCTGTTATATCAAAAAACCCTGACATTATCCTTAGCCATGACGCTGAAATCAAAACTAGAACAGGTTGGTATAGCATAAATGCAGTAGCAAACAATAAAATCTACCAATTTGATGACGATCTTCTTGTCAGACCTGTTCCAAGACTTGTAGATGCATTAGAAAACTTGGCAGAAATTATCCATCCTGAGCTTTTCGGGAGCCACTAATTTCTCTTTTTTGTTTGTAGAGGACCTAACAATGAAACTAAAAACCAAAAATACAACAGAATCCTTAGAGCATACCCGCCATTGGAAATTCTGGTTAATCACATTAACTCTCGCATTGTTTGTGGCAATTTTTTTATCACTAAATCTCGGATATTCTTCAATTTCACTCGAAAGCATTTTCAAAATTTTTCTTAACAAAATCCCTATAGTTCCGAATTTTAACGTGTCAGAACTTGAATCCACCTTAATTCTTTCTATACGTTTGCCAAGGCTATTATGCGCTGCATTAGTTGGTGCTGCCCTGTCTGTTGCAGGTGTGACCTATCAGGGTTTATTTAGAAACCCATTGGCTGACCCTTACACTATTGGTGCTTCTGCTGGTGCAGCGCTCGGTGCTACTACCGCAATTGTTTTAGGCATCAGTTTTACCTTTTTAGGTCTTACATCTCTGCCTATTTTCGCCTTTATTGGATGCATCTTAGCTGTGTTTCTTGTTTACTCAATTTCAAGAGTAGGCACAAAGGTGCCTGTTCAAACGTTACTTCTTTCAGGCATAGCAGTCAGCATATTCTTAAGTGCAATAGTAAATTACCTGCAAACTATTGCACCAGATAAACTCCATCAATCCCAATTTTGGCTTATGGGAAGCTTCTCCTACACCGAATGGACCGATATCTGGAGCGTAGTTGTCTTCATTTTCGGCGGTGTAATAGCTATTTACCTCTACTCTCGTGACTTAAACCTGCTTGCGCTAGGCGAAACTGAAGCCAAACATTTAGGCGTAGAATTAGAAAAAGTCAAAAAAATACTGCTAATATCCAGTGCTTTTATCACGGCTGCCGCTGTTGCAATAAGCGGTTTAATTGCCTTCATTGGCTTGATAATTCCTCATTTAACCCGTTTGCTGGTGGGTCCCGACCACAGGGTTTTGATTCCTGCTTCAATGCTTATGGGTGCTACTTTTTTAATGTTGTGTGATAGCGCTGCACGCATAATTGTTGCTCCTGCAGAGTTACCGGTGGGAATTATTACTGCTATGTGTGGTGGTCCATTTTTCCTCTATCTTATGCGTAGAAAGAAAAAAGCGGATGTATCTTAAAGGTGAAAAAATGGTCGTTTTAAACATTAACAATGTAGTTTGCTCTTATGACTCGGTTAAAGTAGTTGAAAATGTGAGTTTCAATGTTAAAACCGGCAACTTCCTAGGCATTCTTGGTCCCAACGGTTCAGGAAAAACAACTCTGCTAAAAAGCGTTAGCCGTATTCTTAAACCCCAAAAAGGCACAATTCTGCTTGAAGACCAAGACATTTACAGACTTAAGACAGTAGATGTTGCAAAAAAAATGTCCGTTGTTTCACAGGGAACAATGATAGCTTTCAGCTTTACTGCCTTAGACGTTGTTTTAATGGGTCGCTCTCCGCATCTTTCAAGATTTGCAACAGAATCCAAGAAAGATGTTGAAATAGCAAAAAAGTGTATGGCTTACACTGGAACACTGAATCTTGCTAACCGCTTAATTACTGAGTTAAGCGGTGGCGAAAGACAGCGCGTAATTATCGCTAAAGCTTTAGCCCAAGAACCACAAGTTCTACTCCTCGATGAGCCAACCACTCATTTAGATGTAAGTAATCAACATGAAATAATGGGAATCCTAAAACGCCTCTGCA
>JAAZFA010000325.1 GCA_012511995.1 Thermoproteota archaeon
ATTTTTGAAATATTCGTAGGCTTGTTTATGTCTCCACTGAAATTCTTCTAACTCGGATCATACAATTTAATATTGTCGCTCATTAGTTTGTGACTGTCTTAGTACAACCACAGAGGGTTATAGCTTGCTAACGTTAATTACTCAATAAAAAAGATACATAGTGGAAGTGGCTATAGTTGGAAGAAGCAAAAAAATTTACGACGAACGATTTGTCACAATTCAATGGCAAGAATGGGAACCCAACGTACGTGGGGTACAAAGGCAAAGTTTACGATGTAACCGATTCAGCCCAGTGGAGTGAGGGTGATCACCTTGGGCACCCCGCGGGTATTGACCTAACTGAGCAGATGGAGACTGCGCCTCATGCTGATGACGTAATGGAGCGCTTTAAAGTAGTGGGTACCCTAACAACATAGTAGCACTATTTGATAAAGCATTTACTGGATATTTGCTGGATTGTTTTAGGGCGCTGTTTATGTTCGATTTAAAGGGTAAGGTGGCATTTATCACTGGCGCTGGTCGAGGGATAGGCAGAGAGATAGGTCTAAATCTTGCAAGAGCTGGTGCAGTTGTTGCTGTAACAGATATTGCTGATACTGTGTTTGAGACTGCTAAAGAGGCTCAAAAGTATAGGAATGAGAGTATAGCGGTGAAATGTGATGTTTCAAATTTAGAAGAAGTCACAAATGCCCAAAAACATGTTCTTGACAAATTAAAAAAGGTAGATATACTCATTAACAATGCAGGTATCTATCCACAGAAGCCCTTTTTGCAAATAACTGCAGATGACTGGAATAAAGTCATGAGCATAAACCTGTTTGGCACATTTTATTTTACAAAAGCTTTTGTCCCCGGTATGGTTGAACGTAGATATGGCAAAATCGTTAATATAACCTCAATTTCAGGGCCTGCTGTTGTTTACCCCAATCTCGTGCATTACTCGTCTAGTAAAGCAGCAATATCAGGCTTTACTAAAGCATTAGCGCTTGAGATGGCTACATTGGGAATAAATGTTAACGCTGTAGCTCCAGGCGCAATAGATGTCGGAAATATGCCGGTTGGTGAAGAGACGCTTACACAGATAGTTCAAGCCATTCCGATGGGTCACATGGGAAAACCAATAGACGTTGCTAATTTAGTAGCGTTTCTAGTTAGTGACGAGGCCAACTACATTACAGGGCAAACCATCATAATCGATGGCGGATATTCACTGCCCTAACGTAAGTAGGTAGGTATTGTACAATCACATATCTTAATATCTAAAGGGTTATTCGACATATTGGTGAATTGTTTTGTCAGATAATGATAAGAAAAAATTATATTATGGTGGCAAAGAAAAATCAGCTGAAGAAGTGAGAAAAAACGACATAGAGGAAATTGAGCCTTACTCCACTTGGGATATTCAAACGGACTTTAATCGTTTGATGAATAGGTTTCAACGAGACTTTGAAGTACTGTGGGATAGTTCTTGGCGTATTGGTCGGGATGTGACCCGAAAAGCGCGTAGTTCCCTAGTACCGTTTGGTACTACGATTCCTTCGATTGATATTGAAGATCAAGGTAAAAATTATCGCTTGGCAGTTGATTTGCCAGGTTTTAAGAAGGAAGATGTGGATATTGAAGTTGAAGAAGATTCCATTATAATTAATGCAAAGCGGTCAAAATCAGAAGAGGACCGTGATAAAAGTTATATCAGGCAAGAACGCTCTTCTCAAACATTTTATCGCAAAATTCACCTACCTGAAGCCGTACGTACAGACCAAGCTAGCGCTAATCTAAACAATGGAATTCTTGATATCTCCTTACCAAAGAAGACCCCTAAGGAAACCAAAAAAATAACGATTACTTAGTAAGATCCTTTTTAGAAAAGAAGATTAACTTGCATTTGCTGAAGAGTCAACAATCGCTTTGATTTCGCTATTTAATGCATCAGGCAAACCTAGGATATCAACATCCATAAACCCTCGGATAATCAATGAAACCGCTTGCTCACGAGAAAGACGTCGAGTCATAAGATAAGTGATCTCTTTCTCGCTAATTTTACCGACAGCCGCTTCATGGGTAATTTCTACACCTTTCTTTGTTGCAATTAATTCCGGAGTCGATTGCATAAACGAGTTATTATCCATGATTAAACCCTTGCATTCTTGATGCCCTTTGCAATCAGGAACATGACCTTCGATCATCCCACGAACTATAAGGTTTGATCCTTCACGAGAAATGGCTCGACTGACCATTTCTGCTTTGCTGTCTTTGCCAGTTAAAACGGCTTTACTACCACTATCTATTTGACTATTTTTTTGCCCATAAAGTATGGTATTAAAACTAACTCGAGAATTAATTCCCTTACAATAGGCAACTGGATACATTTGGAGATCACGTACTGGACGCATGCATACATAGTTAGAAACAAAGGTGGCGTTGTCATCTATTTGGGCTCCACTTCTCGGTCGTACTAACGTTTGTTCGCTCCATTGATGGACCATGGTGAAATTTAGCATTGCGCCTTTCTTAACATAAATTTCTGAAACCCCTAAATGTGCAGCTTGTGGAACTGACGAATGCTGGAGACAACTAGTAATTATGTGTGCTTTAGAGTTCTCTTCCGCGATGATTATGTTATGAACCCGTTGTTCAAGATTCTTTTGGGTAATTAACATACATGATTGAAGCGGAAATGTAATTTCGGCATCTTTTAAAATACGCATAAAGTAGCCACCGCTATAGTCTTCAGCTACTTTTCTTGTGTATTCATCTTTATCCTTTTTTACAAGTTTCCATCGGTATTCTTCAAGCCAAGGATACTTTTGGAGTGCGGTTTTGATATCCATAAGTTCAAGTTTGCCTTCGTATAATTCATTGACTTTAGAAGCGACAGTTTCTTGGTTTATATGCATGAATGTGGCTGAGCGATTTTTCTCTTGAACTTCAAGACCTATTTTTTGGGCTTCAACTAGAATTTCATGAGGAAGTTTAGTTAAGCTATTTTCTTTGGTTGTTTTGTTCATTTCTCCAGCCCTCACTTGTACGAATTCTACATGCTACACATTCTTCATAACCCATTTGTTTAATCTCTTCGTATATCCTTAAGGGGTCTTTAAAACAGTGGAATTGACCATTCAGGAGTATACAACCATATGAGGCTTTAATATACTCTAATATATCACCTTTATGGGTAATAATTAAAGCGGAGGCACCTGTGGTTTCTATATACTTCTGGATTTCGGTAGCTATCATTTTTAAACTTTCAACATCTACCCCAGAATCAGGTTCATCAAGTAGAAGCAGTTTAGGTTTTAGAAATATTAGCTGAAGAATTTCTGATCGTTTGCGTTCTCCACCGCTAAACCCCAAGTTTACATCTCGATTTAAGAATCTTGTTAAGTTGAAAGCTTCAATTTTTGTGATCTCTTCTTGGCTAAATTCTTCTGTAGCTGTCTTGCCTAAACAGAGCTTAAGTAAGTCACCGAGTTTCACACCCGTTATCTCGGGGGGATATTGGAAGCTAACGACGATACCGAGTTTTGAGCGTTCATCTACACCTTTTAGTGTGATATCAATTCCGTCAAATAGAATTTGCCCAGAAACCACTTCGTATCCGGGAAGGCCCATAAGAGTGTTAATTAGCGTTGTTTTGCCAGAACCATTAGGTCCAAAAAGAATATGACTAGCGCCTGGTTTTAAGTTGAAGTTGAGATTTTTTAGAATAAGTTTACCTTCCACTTTGACGGATAAGTTTTTTACTTCAAGCGTGCCCATTTCTGTTCAAGAAAAATATTTTTTACCTGAAAATAAGCTTTGTCTAATTGAATTCTACAATGTTCATAGTTGTCGTTCTGTTATTTAGAGCTGTAGGTGTGAATTATATTCAAACTTTGCATGTTTGTGGTAGCGAACGCTTTTGTTTGGTATATAGCTACCTTTAGTTAGCGTTGTGTCG
>JAAZFA010000326.1 GCA_012511995.1 Thermoproteota archaeon
AAGGAGACATATTCGATGGTTTGTTTATAAGGACCATAAGAAAAAGCGAAAGCAGAGACAGATATCCGAATACCCAGAAACAGGATAACTGATATTAAAATTATTTTCAACCATTTTGTCTTCACCACGGTTAAAAGGATTGCAGTGGGAATAATAAGCATTATGACTATAACCGCAACAAATCTGGAATATAGTATTGGTTGAGAGAACAGAGAAATAATCATTGCTCCAACTAAAGTTCCAATAAAAATAAACAATGATAGCCACAGAACTAATCGATACTCAGAAAACGATTTCTTAAAACTTAGTATTATTGTTAAAACAATCAGTGCGTACATCAAGATTGTCAGAGTTTTGGAAAACGGTGTTGTCCAGAATTGTTCGGTGAATGGAATTGCGAAACAAGAACCAAATGATGATAGACTTACCTCAGGAGCCCAAAAAGCACTTTGTACTCTTTTAACCTGTACAATAAACATGGAGAGCCACGGAAGATACAGTACGGCGGCTATGAGTGATACAATCAGGTGATTAATCCATTTTCTGTCTTTTGTAAGTATTAGATAAATCAAAACAAACACATTTGCCATAAATGCAGCAATTAGGCTATAATAATGAGTATACATCGCTGCCACAGTGAAAACAAGAAGAAGAATCAGATCCCGTGCGGTTCCCGCTCGTAAGAACAAACAGGAATATATAAATACCCCGGTTATAGAAAATGCAGCCCAGCTGTACATTCTGGCCTGATGCGAATATACCGCCACCATCGGCACTGATACCAGCAACAGGCATAAGTACAATGCTCCTTGTTTACCAAAGATACGTTGACCGGCAAAATACCCTAATAGCAGGGTCGCTAAGACTCCAGCAACTGAAAATATTCTTAGGGATACTGTTGATAAGCCGAATATGCTTGTATACAATCTTAATCCAAGATAATATAGTGGTGGGTGCAGATCATTTTTAGACTTGGCGTAAAGGTCAGACAGAGTCCCACTTAACATGGATTTGGTATATGTCTCGTCACTCCACAGATCGCTTAAACCAATGTTAATTGAATAGAAAACTATCGCAATAGCGAATACTATCCAAAATAACACAAGTTCATTTTTTAATAGCTTTTTCAGAATTCCAGTCATGTAACTCCTGATAATCGATATTATAATTTTCTGCTGTCAAAATTAAAAGAAAATCACTTCCCCTGCCACTTGACCAAGGCTTAAATTCTTGGGGTTTGATAGTCTCAAAATTACCAATACGCTTTGCTTTTCCGCTACGTGGATTAAACCAATATGCGTTTATTCTCTTAGAATCTATTTTTGATAAATCAATCTTAATTGGATTTCCTGTTGGTGTATATGCAATAGCAACTTTTTTGTTTGTACTGATTGAACTTAAAATATATGATTCGTTCTCCGGATTTGTGTTTAGTATTAAATTTTGATTAAGAATCATTTTTTGCCATGGCAGTTCCTCAAAAATTTTTTTCATATACCCCATTTGAGAAGAACCTGGAAGCTGAAGTGCAGCTTCCCAATCAGTCCGTGCATCTATTACAGGCGGTTTGCTTATATCATACATTTGCCAAATATCATTACAGCCATATGTATATCCTGCTGCTCCGGCAATTATGCTCCAATATGCAGAAACTCGAACATCAGAATCGTCAAGCCAACCATATGATTTTTCTTCCCAAAATCTATCAGGTATGTTTTCGTATCTTGCTTCACCATTAATAATTGGTCGCTTAATTGACGATTTTTTACTATCCGACACATAAGAATACTCTTTAGCAGTTCTGCTATGTCCACTTTGGTACATATCAATATCAAGCCATCTGTCATCAAGAAAATCCGTTGCCTTTTTTCCACCAACAGGATGAAAACTTATCAAGTGGTTTTTATCAACCTCTCTAATACCCAATGCTATAGCGCGAATTATTTCAAAATGATTCTCATTCTCAAGAGGTCTATCTCCTCCAAGAATCCATATTAAGTTATTGTATTTGATATACCTTTTTGCTAAAAGTCCCCCGTAAATTCTTGCATTTTCAGTATTAAAGATTTCTGGGCCTACACCCCATTTTTGATTAACCTTATCACCCCAGGTTGGCAACAAGGCTATGTAAAGTCCAAGTTCATTTCCTTTTTCTAACACATAGTCAACGAGTGTAAAATATCGCTCATTTAGTTTTGTCGGGTCATTATTTATTAGTGGTTTTTCTCCATAAGCATTGGGGGTATTCAAACCGTCCAATTCAGCAAGTATTACTGTTTGTATTACTGTAAATCCCTTATTTGCTCTATCGCGCGGGGCTTTGCGTTCGGGCGGGTTGGCGGGCGTAGTTCTGTCAAACCGAGACGAACGCTGGTACGGGTAACAAAACTCCATGTTGGCACGTCCACCCCGCCTGACGCAAAACCCATGTTAGGT
>JAAZFA010000036.1 GCA_012511995.1 Thermoproteota archaeon
CCGTCACTATAGTAACCGTTAATTGTTCTAGTGACTTCAAAACCTAATTTTTTGTATAATGAAATCGCTGTTTCATTAGTAACGCGGACCTCAAGGAAACCCTGTTTTGCTTTATAATACTCCATGCCTTGCAATGCCCGATTGATAATTGCTTGTGCCATTCCTTTGCGTCTTGCCTGTGGTAAAACCGCGATGGAGACGATATGGCCTTTTCTAACTAGTCCTCCGAATCCATAATTGCTTAAGCCCACCTCAATACGGCACATGATATAACCTACAATTTTTCCATTTTCTTCTGCAACTATAAAAGTTTCGGGAAATCGCTGATGTAAGTCTACAAAGAAGAAGTCAGTATAATTCTCTGGTAAGCAGACTCGGTTAATTTGCATGACCAACTGTAAGTCGTTAGGAGCAAATTTACGTACGGTAAATGATTCTTGCATCGTTTCGCCTTGCTTAACAGGATTTCTATGTTGTAACTTAAAGTTTGTGCTTTGAGAGTAAAATGGACTAAGGAATTCTATTGATAATTATCAGATTTTGTTTTCATCGGGTGCTTTATAAATTGGTAGAACGTCGCTTCCTTGAGGAAAAGCCCAGACCCTTGAGGCTGAACCTGTGATTTTTAATGCTTCATTTAACGCATCATTTACCGCACGGGCGGTTTTTAGCTTAAAGATGCTTGTAGCATAGAAATCCGGCATCGATGATACCAATATTATTTGGTAGGTTTGAAGTGCTTTAAGTAAATAAAGTGCTTTATGTCCACCCATGACAAAATTGCGTCTAATTTCTTTCTCTGCTGACTTTACGTCGGGTAATCGCGTCATCCAGTCATAAAAGACTTGGTTGCCATAACCTTCAAGGCATTCTGCTACTAATATGATTACACCACCACGTTTAACGGCGTCTAAAACATTGTTAATACTATTGTATGCTTGGTATAGGTTAATGTCTGCTGGGTATCCGCCAGCGCTGACAACGATTATGTCCGCACGACGAACCACAGTAGCTTGATATAGTTCATCAACAAGCTTAACACCTTCCATAAACGCTGCTTCAAGATCACCCGCAAAGGCTTTTACAATTTCACCTTTCCTATTCTCAACCACGTTAACTATGTAATCAACCTTTGCTAGTCTTGCTGCCTCAGTCATGTCAATGTGAACCGGATTATTTTCAAGGTTTCCTGTACGAGCGTTAGTATTGACGAGCATAGAGTGATTACGCTGGATGCTTTCATTTCCACAAACCGCTGGTAAAACACTTTTCCTTCCCCCACCGTAACCTGCGTAATAATGATAATTTATGTCGCCAAGGAGTACTTTAACGTCAGCTTCAGCGAAGACACGGTTAACTTGTATCTTATTTCCGTACGTTTTAGTTGTACCAATATATACTAAATCGGTAGATGTGCATGAGTGACTAATGGTATTGATACGTTTGATTGCTTCTTCACCCAGAAGCTTTTTTGCTTCTTCGGTTGTAACTGGACGATGGGGTCCACAACCAAAAATAATTGTTATGTTCTCATCTTTTACACCCGCAGCGTTAAGTTCTGCAAGCACTGGTGTAAGCATTCGTTCACTGGGTGATTTATAGGTGGTTTCGTCAACGACTATAGCGACTTTGCTCTCCGGTTTAGCGATCTCCCTAAGCCGCTTAGTTCCTATTGGTTCCTGTAAAGCGCGTTCAACCTCAGCCGTTTGGTTGCACACGTTTGTTTGGTCCTTTGGCTCAATTGTCCCTAGAAGGTTTCGAGCCGGTATTCTAGCACATACGTCGGTTTTTCCATAAGGTAACCAAACATCAACCATGCCAAGTCACATATTGAATTTACACTGTGCAAGAAACTATTAAGCCTTGCCAAATTATGTTGGTTAAATTATACTAATCCACAGTAAACCTATGCGTGAGGAATATAGATGCTAAAAATCTCATAATGTACCATTTTACAATGTTTTTTCTATATAGATAGTATGAGCGGGATAATCTAACGGCGGATTTTCAATAAAAGTCTTTTTTCAGGATGTCAACTGACAATTTCGTAGTCACGAGATACCACCCGAGTGTCTTTTTTGAGATCATGTTCTAATTTGGACTTGTTTTTCTCGTTAGCGTTAGTAGTTAAAAAGATAGACACCGCCTGCGTCTGTAAGGCTTACATTAAACATATCGTCGTTGACAATTGTAACTCTATCATCAATCTGACTGGTGAATAGATCTCATTGCCTTTTTCGCAAGATCCTC
>JAAZFA010000327.1 GCA_012511995.1 Thermoproteota archaeon
CCATTCCATGGGACACTCGCCGTAAGAGGACGTGTACTAGAAGGTATCGTTCACACAGCAAAGATGGACAAAACCGTTATTGTAGACAGAGAATTCATGCAATTCTCGTCAAAATTCGTGCGTTATGAACGAAGACATAGTCATATCCCATCACATAATCCACCTTGTATTGATGTTAAAGAAGGCGACCGCGTAAAAATTGCAGAATGCAGACCACTCAGCAAAACAGTGTCCTTCGTAGTGGTAGAAAAAATAGGCGAGGAACGATAATATGTGCGCAGCGAAAGCAAAGCAAAGAGCCCTAACAGCAAAAGGTATGCTATCACACGGGCAAAAACTCACTCGCGGTTTATTATCCGGTTCAGAACTGAAATGCACCGACAACACCGGTGCACGAGTATTACGTTTAATTCAAGCTATGGGTTATAAAGGCAGGTTAAGACGATATCCATCAGCAACAGTAGGCGACAAAGTAACCGTTTCAGTCCGCCAAGGCTCACCAGATATGCGTAAAAAAATATTCCAAGCAGTTATCGTACGCCAGAAAAAAGAATTCCGCAGAATCGACGGCGTCTGGGTACAATTTGAAGATAACGCAGCCGTCATTATCACTCCTGAAGGTGAAATGAAGGGCTCAGAAATAAGAGGTCCAGTCGCAAGAGAGGCAGCAGAGCGATGGCCCAGAATCGCAAGCGCCTCCAGCATAATAGTTTAGGTGTAAAGAATGCAAAAAACAAAGAATCCTGGTAAACAAAGAAAGATGCTCCATAACGCACCAGCTCACATACGCCAAAAAATTATGGCTGCACCACTTTCAAGTGAGCTATCAGCATCCAGAGGTGCAAAGACCCTGCCAGTCCGTAAAGGCGACACTGTTCGTATACTACGCGGTGATAACAAGGGCTTTGAAGGCAAAATTTCGCGAGTTGATCGAAAAATGTATAGAATATATCTTGAAGGATTAACACGTGAAAAAGTTGATGGTACAAATATATTCCTATCAGTACATCCATCAAAGGTTCAAATTCGCAACCTTAACCTTGATGACAAATACCGTAAGGATATAGTTCTTGGACGCAAAAAAGCGCCAGAGAAGAAGGAAAAAACAAAGGCAACACCAGCAAAAGCCATAAAGGCCCCCGCTAAGGCTGCCAAACAAGAAACGGCATCAAAAGCAAAAAAGGCAACAGCTAAAAAAACCGCTGTGAAAAAGACAGAGGGAGCAACCTCTGAAGAAGGAGGACAATAAGTTTGGGTAAAAAAGGAAAGACAGCAAGGCTAAAACGTAAGCCAGCACCAGCATCTTGGCCAATCCATAGAAAGGAAGCTGTTTGGGTAGTGAAACCTTCATCAGGATCACATTCACTCGACAAATGCATACCATTAACACTCGTTTTACGTGAAATGTTAGGTGTTGCGCAGACAAGAAAAGAAGGAAAATTGATTCTTACCGAGGGAAAAGTCATGGTCAACGGTGTAGTCTATAAGAAAGATGATATTCCAGTTGGTTTAATGGATGTAATAGCTTTACCTGATAGCGGCAAATACTACCGTGTCATACCATCTAAACATGGATTAGTACTAACACCGATCAGTAAAGAAGAATCAAATCATTCATTGCTACGGGTTGAAAATAAATCTACCGTTAGTAATGGAGTACAAATCGCCCTTCATAACGGTTCTAATATGTTAATTCAAGTTGCAGACCCTAAGAACCCTATTGAAGTGCCTTACGAAACTTTCGATATTCTAAAAGTAACCTATCCAGAAAAGACAATTACTGAAACACTTAAAACCAAAGAAGATAACTTGGCAATAATCACAGGCGGAAAAAACATAGGAAAAGTTGGTAAAATCATAGAGATTGAAAAAACAGTAGCAAAGAAACGTCGCCAAGCTCTAGTAATGATAGAAGACGAAAAAGGCGTACGTTATCAAACAATCATGGACTTAGTCTTTTCAATAGGCAAAGACGCACCAATGGTAAATGTACTGGAGACATCAGCAGTTGAGTGAAGAATCCACAGTTAAGGCTTGGAAAGAACATCCAATGCTTATGCCCCATATCGAGAAAGTTGTCGTCAACCTCAACGTAGGCAAGTCTGGCGAACCACTCGAGAAGGCACACAACGTACTCGAAGAAATTACTGGCCGTATTCCAGTCAGAAAACGTGCCAAAAAATCTATACGCGATTTTGGTATACGTGAAGGTGAAGCTATCGCAGTAGTAGTGACCCTGCGCAAGCAAGCTGCAATAGATTTTCTAAAAAAAGTCATGCCAGTTGTCAGCAATAAACTTGCTAAACGATCATTTGATGCCCGCGGAAACTTTAGCTTAGGACTTAAAGAACACATAGACATCCCTGGCGTAAAATATGACCCTGAAGTCGGAATCTTTGGTATGGATATCTGTGTAACAGTTAATCGACCTGGTCAACGCATAAAAATTCGCAAACGACAAAGCAGACCCATCGGTTCAAAACATGTACTAACACCTGAAGAATCGATTCTCTTCATAAAACAAACATTAGGAGTCGAAATCGTTTAAACTGAGAGTGACGTGATATGGGAAAACAGCAAATCAAGAAAGAACGAAAATACGGTAAAGGAGCACGTCCATGTGTACGGTGCGGTTCTTTTGGTCCAGTTATAAGACGCTACAATTTATATCTATGCAGGACATGCTTTAGAGAGGCTGCCCCAAAATTAGGTTTCAAGAAATATGAGTAGGAGCTAAGAAAGAAAATGGATACTTTAACAAATGGTCTCATAACTATCATAAACAACGAAATACGCAACAAACGCGAATGCATCATTAGCCCTGCATCTAAACTATTGGGGCGTGTACTACGCATAATGCAACTTAACGGTTTTATAGGTGAATTCGAATTCATCGACGATGGACGCCAAGGGAAATTCAAAGTCCAACTCCTAGGTAGAATAAACAAATGTGGTCCAGTTAAACCACGCTTTGCAGTAAAAGCCACAGAGTACGAGGATTGGGAAAAGAAATTCTTACCCTCCCGCGATGTAGGCATAATGGTTGTTTCCACTTCTCAAGGCGTAATTGCCCATCGGGATGCCGAAGAAAAGAACATCGGAGGAAGGCTCTTAGCTTTCGTCTATTAGGAGTGCAATGATAATGCGGCTTCCAGAAGTTTCAAGAACAATACAAGTTCCCGATGACATTACCCTGAGTGTAGAAGGCAAAAAAGTCACTGTAAAGGGTGCAAAAGGTAGTTTAACCCGTGACTTTTCTTACGCAACAATTGAAATAGAAAGCCAAGAAAAAACCGTGCGTGTTTTAGCTAAATGGCCACGCAAAAAGGAAACCGCACTAGTAGGCACCCTCTTTTCACATATAAACAACATGATCACTGGCGTAACCAAAGGATATACATACAAACTAAAAATAGTCTTCTCACACTTTCCTATCACAGTCAAGACACAGAACAAATCAATCCTAATCGAAAACTTTACTGGCGAAAGAAAACCTCGTAAAGTCGAAATCCTTGGCGACGTTAAGGTCAAAATTGAACCTGACGACGTCATCCTCACCGGAATCAACCTTGAGGATGTAAGTCAAACAGCAGCTAACATCGAGCAAGCCACTAAAGTCCGTGGAAAAGATCCTCGGGTTTTCCTTGACGGTATCTACACCTATGAAAGAAATGAAGGTATGGCATAATGACAGAAAAGAAAGCGTCACCATCACGAAGAGCACTTCAAGTTAGAGCACGTGCTAGAAACAAGAAGCCAAAGTTTGTACGTGCAGAAAGCTGGAAGTACGCTCGCTTCAGCCTAAGCTGGCGTAAACCACGCGGGTTAGACAATAAGATCCGTAGAAAGATTCTCGGTTGGCCCCCAGGACCAAGTACAGGTTACAAGGGACCAAAAATCGCTCGATACCTCCATCCATCAGGCTACAAAGAAGTAATAGTCTATAACGTAGCAGACCTATCCATAGTGAATGTTGACACCGAAGCAATCCGTATTGCACATCGTGTTGGAAAAAGAAAACGAGTAGACATCATCGCTAAAGCAACCGAATTGAACCTTAAAATCTTAAATCTAAACGCACCCACCGCAGCAGAAGAAGACGAAACTACCGCAGACGATAACGAAACTGAAACCAACGAAGATGTAACGAAAGTGACCAAATCTGAGATAAAATCAAAGAAAGAAAAAAAACAACCAAAAAAGGCAGATAACAAGAAAACTAAGAAGAAGGAGACTAATAAGTAATGACCAACCTTAGTGGACAAAGGCGCTTAGCTGCACAAATCTTAAAGATTGGGCAGAACCGTGTTTGGATAGACCCCGCACGTATAGATGAGGTTGAAGGTGCAATTACACGTGAAGAAGTTCGTAAGCTGATTCGCGAAAAAGTAATCGTTTCATTGCCTGAGAAAGGTGTAAGCCGCTCACGAGCAAAGGTCATTCAAGCAAAGAAACGCTTAGGCAGACGTAGTGGACCTGGTAGTGTCACCGGTGCACGCTATGCCAAGGTAACTCAAAAAGAAGCTTGGATGATTAGAATCCGTTCTCTGCGACGAAAACTCCGTGAGCTCAAAGCAAGCAGAATCATCACAGAGGCTACCTATACCCAGTACTATAGAATGGCTGGCAGTGGAAGATTCCAATCCATCGCCGACATGGAGCGCAACTTAAAAGCAAACGACCAATGGAGAAAACGCTAAGATGGCAAATAATGCAAATTTCCGTGTACCCGTAAGACGCAGACGTCAAGGAAAAACTGACTACCAAGCTCGTAAGGCTATGGTAATTTCAGGCAAAAACCGACTAGTCGTGCGCCCCTCAATCAACAACGTTAATGCACAAATTATCATAGCTAAACCAATCGGTGATATGGTTCTTGCGGCTGCTAATAGCCGTGAACTCGTTAAGAAATACGGTTGGAAAGCATCGACAGGTAACATCCCAGCAGCATACCTCACCGGTTTACTTTGCGGATTAAAAGCAAAAGTCAAAGGCATAAACGAAGCAATCCTTGATATTGGCATGGCAATACCAACTAAAGGCTCCAGAATTTTCGCCGTACTACACGGTGTATTGGATGCAGGCGTTGAAGTTCCTCATGGTGAAGAAAAAATCGTTCCAGGTCGTGCGAAAGGCGATCATATTGCAAGTTATGCTAAAGACTTGAGTAATGAGAATCCTGAACTTTTTGCAGTCAAATTCAGTAAATACACCGCTGAAGGTATTGCACCCCAAAAGGTTGCAGAGCACTTCAGCAAGACACGGGCGGCAATTATTGTTTCATTCAAGGATGCCAAAGTTGCGCCTGAACTGGAAAGTATACCTGAAGCAAAATCTAAAACAGAACAAACAACCAAGCAAGAAGCTAAAGCAGCATCCGCTCCAAAAGTAACAGCAAAAGTGGAAAAAACTAAAATTACCAAGACAGAAACAAAAAAACCTGAAGTGAAGTTAGCCAAAGAATTAGTTCCAACTGCAAAAGAGCAAGCGCCTAAAGCCAAAGCCGTCCTAAAAGCTGAAAAAAGTGAAAAAGCAGCAACTGAAAAAGCTTCATCTAAAGAGTCTAAAGTAAAAATTAGTTCCAAAGAAAAAGTCACTGCAAAAACAAAAAAAGAAACAGAAGTTCTCGCACAAGGAAAAGCATCAGCCAAAAAGGCAACCAAGAAGGGTGAAAAGAAAGAATGAGTCAAAGAGATAGAAGTAGAGCTATTAGCGAAAGACGCCAAAGTAGCCTAGAAACTTGGGTACCAAGGACCCGGCTGGGTAAAATGGTTCAAGAAGGCAAAATCACATCAATTGAAGAAGTATTCCTCTCAGGTATAAAAATCAGCGAATCCCAAATAGTCGACTCATTGATTCCTGACCTACAAGAAGAAGTCATCAACGTTAACCTGGTACAGAAGCAAACTGATGCAGGCGAAAAAAGCCGTTTCAAAGCCATAGTGGCGGTAGGTAACAGAGACGGCTATATTGGATTAGGTCAAGGTAAAGCAAGTCAAGTTCGTAATGCCATCGAAAAAGCAGCTGTAAATGCACGCCTAAACATTATTCCAGTTAAACGAGGCTGCGGTAGTTGGGAATGCGGTTGTGGTAAACCTCATAGTATACCCTTCCAAGTTGAAGGCAAATGCGGTGGTGTAAGAGCAGTCATTATTCCAGGTCCAAGAGGTCTAGGCTTGGTCAGCAGTGAAGTTGCCAAAGTCATCTTAGGTCTAGCCGGTGTTAAAGACCTTTGGATGCGCAGTTACGGTTCAACTAGAACTGTTCCATCATATGCTTGTGCAATCTTTGATGGGTTGAAAAAAACCTACAATTTGATCACAACAATAGATTGGGTGAAGTAACATGTCACAACAAAAAACAGAAGAATGCAAATGTCTCGTTGTGGTGCGCGTCCGTGGCACCATTAGCGCATTAAGGGAAGCTCGGGAAACACTCGACCTTCTTCGATTAACGCATACAAACCATGCAATCCTCATCGACAATAGGCCTGCCTACAAGGGTATGCTCCAGCGGGTAAACAACTATGTAACTTGGGGCGAACCAACCAAAGAAACAGTCATAGCCATGTTACAGAAGCGAGGTCGCCAATTAGGTCGAAAAATGCTAAATGACGAATACCTGCAAAAAACAGGTTACACGTCCATCGATGAACTCGCGGAAGCTATTATCAACTGCAAAATTGCATACAAAAACCTTCCTGACATCGAACCGCGCTTTAAACTCCATCCACCAAGCAAAGGATACCACGGTAAAACCAAGAAATCCTATAAAGCTGGTGGCGAAGCAGGCTACCGCGGAGAGGCAATCAACGAATTAGTCAAACGTATGGTTTAAAACCATTCGTTAAGTTTTTTATATTTAAATCAAAACTTTTCTCAATTAAATTTTTTTTAAAGAATTCTAAATAGTAGTAATAACAAAAAAGTAAGCTCCTTAATTGGCAGTATCCAAAGTTTACATGTCTTGGTTTCTCCAGTGCACTTTAGATTCTGCTATGTAAACCTTAGGTTGTGCATTGTGATGTAATATGTTACTCAAGTTTTTATGGGTTATATACGCTTCTGCTGCACGTAGGGGTTTGTAAATAAAATTGAAGTATACTACCGCTGAAGCTATTAAAAAACCACTTATCCATAATGGAACGACGAAGAAGAAGAAATAGAAATTCCATACATCTATGGCACCAATTAAGGGCATATGTATTGGTGGCGGGTATGTTTGGTTTGTCCAGTAAAAACCACCAAGCATAAAATCGAGTGTATTAAAACCTAATCCTGTCATGGTTAAAGCAATGATGAATGCCGTTGTTAAGATCAACTTTGTTTTTTTTGTATTGTTGTAGTTGAAAAATGCGCTTATGGCGATGCCTGTTGCTAACCCGCCAATAACCATAGTTGCTAAGCCAAAGATGCTATACGCATACTGGCCCTCCAAGACAATGTAATTATTCATGTGCCATGGGGTGTGTGCATCTGTGCCAAACCAGTTTACCCCGATCATTATTCCGATAAATAAACTATAGCATAATAAGACGATACCTATAATCAAGGCTGCAGCTATAACAATTTGTTTACCCCTCAAGTTTTCTCCCTTCAAAAAATAACTGATTGATAATTTGTTTTAAAAGTTTCTGGCTAAAAAACAAATTTACATCTTTGAATCATCGTAAATTGATCAGCTAAATTCTACTTGTTAAATAATTCTTAATCTCAAGTGTGTAACAAACGTTAAATAATCGTTTAAATACTGCCACTTGTGATGATAGATGATGCAAAAATGGGCTGATTATCTAATCTCTTCAATTAAAACCCAACCTGAGAGCCCTATGGTTGAAAAATTGATGGTTCATTCCGACTTCGGTAACATGGTTCGTGAAACCGTTATTTCTTCACGTTCTGAAGTTATTGCAAATATAAAAAGAGGTGTCACATATACTACTGTTTTTAAAACAGCTATGGGTAAGTGGCGTAAAGGTGACGACGTACACTTAGTCAATGTGGCTGGGCAAGAATACCTACGTACTGACCGTGAATTGGTAGTTAAGGACCAATTCAACGAAGTGCCTGAATTCTAAGTTTTCTGCTACTACTTGTTTTACACGCTGTCAAAAACAAAGCCGCCTTATTTTAGAGAAAAAGGAGGGAGAGGTTAAGAGTCGACATCTTTTCTCCCTACATCTTCTTCTGTATAGCACTCGTTTCCGATACTATCCGGTTAGTTGAATTTTCCTCGCCTTGGCATCTGCATGCATTTGATCTGCAATCTGCGTTAGCCTGCGAACTTTATTGACTCTTATCCTCACTATATTATTAGTTAGGCTTTAGTTATAAAATTTACGCAAATTACCAAAAATATCTTACCCTTATATAAATAACAGTTACTAGTTAACTGATCAACCTTTAAACTATTATATCCATTAGCAATAAGAAATAATCCATTAGACATAAGAAAAAATTTTTCACGCTGATGCTTATCGTAGTAGTTATCGCTAGTTTTAGCATCAAACTATACTCATTCGATTAGGGCTTTTCTAATCCTTTATGTGCGATATCTTTTATAATGTCGTTGGAAAGATGGGTAGTTAACTTTAGAGGGGAAATCCAATGAGTGCAAAATGGAGAAGAACACTGAAAAACCGTAAATGGGTAGATATTGATGAGCCACCGAAATCCAAATCGACCAAGAAGTCCAAGTCTTCTATGAAGAGCAAATCGCCAACACCAAGTTTTCGACCACCCCGAAACTTAGCTAAACGTCAAGACCCTAAACCCCTGATTGACATCTTCCAAGATAATAACAACATAACTATCATCGCTGAAATCGCAGGGTTTAATAAGGAATCATTCAAGATTAATGTAAAAGATCAAAAAATCACGCTGTCAGCCAAATCAAAAGAACGCAGATACTATAAAAGTTTAAATTTGCCGAAGGTAGTCATTCCAGACGAAACGCACACTAAATACAAGAACGGCGTGCTAGAAATCAAACTTAAAAAAGCTGAGTCAACAGCAATAGGAAAAGCAGACCATCATGCCCCATAAACTAAGAAAAATCAGGAAATTCAGAGGTACAAGGACTCAAGGTTACGGAAGAATAGGTCAACACCGTGATAGCGGCAGTAAAGGCAACCGCAGAGTCGGACGACACAAACATTTATGGAGTAAAGTCGTAACTTCACAACCAAATTACTTTGGAAAACATGGTTTCACTTCCCCACAAAGTAAAAATCGAATCGAATCTACTATAAACCTGAAAAAATTAGATCAACTATCAACCGGAGCAGAAATAAATTTAACTAAATTAGGTTACACTAAACTCCTCGGTGCAGGTAAAATCACTAAAGCCCTAACCATCCAAGTCGCAGCAGCCTCGAAATCCGCCCAAGCCAAAGTAGAAGAAGCAGGCGGAAAACTCATTCTTCCAGAAGCAGAAGCTATCGAGGAGTAAACAAGCTAAATGGCCGGAAGATTCCTAAGCCTTTTCAAACCAATCGGTAGAATACTACCAGAAATCAAAAAACCTGAACGCAAAGTTAGTTTTAACGAAAAAATCTTCTGGACTGGACTTGTACTTGTTATTTTCTTAGTGATGACTGAAATCCCATTGTACGGTGTAAGTCAAACTGCACAGGACAGTTTTGGGTCACTTCGTGTTATCTTCGCCTCTAACCAAGGTACATTAATGGAACTTGGTATTGGTCCCATCGTCACAGCAGGATTAATCCTCCAATTACTCGCAGGATCTGGAATTATCAAATGTGATTTATCAAATCCTGAAGACAGAGGTCTATTCACCTCTGCAAGCAAAGTCTTTAGCATACTCTTAACAGCAATTCAAGCAAGTGCATACATCTTAAGCGGTATGTATGGTAGTTTAGCTGAACTCGGAGTGCCAGTTATACTAGCAATTTTCGCGCAACTAATCTCAGCAGGCATAATCGTTATGTTAATGGATGAACTAGTCCAAAAGGGCTGGGGATTAGGTAGCGGCATAAGCTTATTCATCATGGCGGGCGTAGCACAAAGCATCGTTTGGTCTATGTTCTCTCCACCTACAGGCTTATTCCTAGGCGCCCTCCAAGAACTACTAGGTGGACGCATGGCTTTGGGCGAATGGGTATTTGGTGCTCCAGGTCTTGTTTTCCCAACTTTTGTAGGTTTCATAGCCACCATCATAGTGTTCCTAGTAATTATTTACCTGCAAGGTGTCAGAATAGAACTACCGATGAGTTATGCAGGCTACAAAGGCTTCCGTAGCAGATACCCAATTAAACTACTATACGTCAGCAACCTACCAGTCATTTTTGCCAGTGCACTATTTGCAAACGTATACTTCTTCACACAACTACTCTGGAGTCAATTTGGACAACCCGCGCCAGGTACAAACTTATTCTTCCAAATCGTAGGCGACTACAACGCCACTACAACAGACGGAGGCGTAAGCGTATCGCCTGTGGGTGGATTAGCATACCTAGTAACAGCGCCCAACAGCTTACAGAATGTCATGGCAGACCCACTACGTGCACTAGCATACTTGGGCATAATAGTGGCCTTTTGTGCTGTATTCTCGCTAATATGGCTGGAAGTCGGTGGATTAGGACCCACCAAAGTCGCAAAGCAACTCATGGACAGCGGAATGCAGATTCCAGGATACCGACGCAGCGAACGCCCAATCGAAGCTATACTCAAACGTTACATCCCAGTAGTAACAGTGCTGGGCGGTATCATCGTGGGTCTTGTAGCTGCACTCAGTGACTTCGTAGGCGCATTCGGTACAGGAACTGGTATTTTACTCAGCGTAGGTATCATTTACCAGTACTATGAATTGCTAATGCGCGAGCGAGCCGCAGAAATGTTCCCAGCGTTTAGAAGAATCCTTGGCGAATAAGTCTAAAACGTTACTTTTTTTCCATTTTTATCTTGTTTTGCGTTTGCTTTAGATTCTGCACGTATCTGTTTGCGAGTTAATTTCTGTTTGGCGTTTTTTGGGTTTTAGGTTTTCTAAAGCGTAAGTATGCGAATCTTTTGATCTACTTATAAAGTGACAAAGCTGTTTTCAATCTTTTGAGTTGCTGTGGGCCCTCTTATTTCATCTTTTGCCAGCGAACTTGCCAAAAACACCCGTTTCTGTACATGCGTTTGCAGTGCGTTGCTACTGGTTGTATTTTTAATTTTGCAAGCAGTTCAGTTTCAGTCGAGCAGGGACCTTCTTCCTTCAGCGCTGAGCCCTCCCTCTACAGAGTGTATTCAAAAAAATCATGTGACCATATCAACATACAGGTTGCGAAGTAGACCTCAGGAGCAATTCGCATAGGGTGAAATAATTACTTTTTCTCATCTAACCAATACAAGATTGCACTACTTCACTAGTTAACGACTACTTCTCGGCACGAAATACACAATAATTTTTCGCCGCTAAAATAACGCCCTAATGTATAGTGCTTGATTTAATTTTTATGCCTATTTGCAACCCTATCTACATTGACGATTATATCAATGAAAACAGCCAGAGACTACAGTAGGGTATTTCAAGCCAGAAATAAAGCGGTGCCCACACTGCCACCAACCATTCAAAAGAAGCTACACCGCACGGAAAAAACACTTCTTCAACACTCAAACAAACTTTACTCTACCAAAGGTGTTTCACTTGTAGACTTTTAGCCTGGCTATCTTATAATACAGAGTCAAAAACCAACACGCTGCCTTCTCCAACGAACAGACCAACCGGCAATTTTTGCTACTTTGCTAGTTATATCCCAATTTAAAAAACCCTCACGCTTATAGGTCGATCCTTTTCTTTTAGACGCTATTAGATTCCAAACTCTCGAGAATTTTAACTTAGAAAGTTACGGGTGTGTATATGGCATATTCGGTTAGGTCTCCAAAAAACGGTCTTATTCCATGTTTACAGTTGGGTTAAGGTACTTTTGACCTTCTTTTTTTCTAAAAAGCTTGGATGAGTTAATAAACCTCAATCAAGCGTTGGTATATAACATGGTTCAATCTGGAAGGTTGAAACATTGAATGTACTAGTACTATACGGTACGAGATGGGGCGGCACAGAAAAAGTGGCTCATGTCATCGGTAAAGCCATCCAAGAAGCAGGCAACTCTGTTGAAGTTGTTGATGCAAAAAAAGCAGTGAACAACATCGATTCATATGATTTATTTATAGTGGGTAGTGGTATTAGAGCTGATAAATGGACCAAAGAACCGCTTGAATTTCTCGAGAAATATGCCGTAGATCTTAAAACTAAGAAAATAGCGCTTTTCGTGAGTTGCTCGATGGCTGACCGTAAAGACGAAAGCTGCAAAAAAGGGAAAAAACGATATCTAAACGACGTCGCAGAACGATATGGCTTAAAAACCCTATCTTTAGGTTACTTCGGAGGCTTAATGGACTTCAGCTATAGCCATGGATTATTAGTTGATATACTCGTTAGAATAAATCGGAAAAACCTGTGCAAAAACGGTTTAGACACCGCTAAAGTACACGATACAAGAGACTGGATAGCTATTGAAGCATGGGGACGAGACGTAGCCAAATTGGCTAGTACCAACTAATTAACCAATATTTTGACTAAATTAGTATTACTGGGTAAACTAGAATTAACTATTTAGTTAAAAATAAGTGAAAACGGTTATTAAGTTGGAATATGTAGGCATAGTCTAAATAACAAAAGCTAAAAAATAGTTTCCCCCTGTGTCAAAATCAAAAGTGAAACTGCCATGAAAATAAATAAGCAACTCTTTACCACTGTACTCGTATTACTCGTGGTCTGTACTTTAACTGTTTTCGCTAGTACAGCAAATGCCCAACAAAACACAACCTATGACTTCTCTATTTCTAGTACAAATCATGGTGTTAACGAAGCTTCAATTTACACACTTATCATAACTAATACGGGTGACACTAATTTAGTAAATGTTAACATAACAGTGCCTGAAAGTTACACAAATATCGCCGATGTAGCGGTTACCTCTCAAGCATGGAGTGTTACTTATGCTAATGGTATGATTTCTCTTGTTAACCAAACATCCTCAGGCTTAGCAAACAGCAAAAGCGTAACCATAACTTTCAAAGCAACAAACCCTGTAACAGCAGGAACTTACGATTGGTCTTCAAATGCAGTTGATGTAACTGGAACAGTGGAAAATGTAGTATCCAACCATACTCTCGCTATCACCTCACTTCTTCCCATGTTCACAATTTTTGCAATCGCAGCTGTTATTGCTTTTGCCAACTCGGGTGTAAACAAAGTATTAGTTGGGTATTTCGTTGGCTGGGATCAATATCGTGTAATGCAAAAAGAGATGGCTGAACACCACAAAGAAACAATGGCGGCAGCACGCGCTAATGACCAAAAAAGGATGGAGAAACTAAAGCGAAAACAATCTCAAATCAACAACATGCAAGCAAAGATGATGAAGCCCCAGATGATTCAAATCGGTATATCCTTTGTTTACATCATTGTATGGTTTCTAGTACTGATCCCAGTCTTTGGAACCACAAGTATTGCCTATTTGCCTGGTATTGGATCCTTGCCTGTCATTTGGCTATATCCAATATTATCTTTCTTCCTTGGATTCTTGTTTCAACGCATATTGGGCATTAACCCCATAGAAATGTAAAAAATCTGGAGAACGACACGATGACTAAGCCTGACCAATTCAACCGACCTACCGCTAAAACAATTATCTGCATTTCAGGTTTGGCTGGTACAGGAAAAAGCACTTTAGCTAAAAGAATCGCTCAAAAATATAACTTGTCTTATTACTCAGGTGGAGATGCTCTTAAAGAACTAGCAAAGGAACAAGGGTATGATATTTCTATTAAAGGCTGGTGGGAAAGTCCTCCTGGTCTAAAGTTTCTTCAAGAAAGACTTCATGACCCAAAATTCGATAAAGCTGTGGATAACATATTATTAGAACATGCAGAAAAAGGGAATGTTTTACTTGATAGTTGGACTATGCCTTGGTTGCTGAAGAGTGGTTTTAAAATATGGTTAGATGCTTCTTTCCAGAAACGGGCTGCTCGTGTAGCGATAAGGGATGGTATGCCGTTTGAAGATGCAATTAAGGTATTAGGTGAGAAAGAGGGTCAAACTAAAGCAATCTACAAGTCTTTGTATGGTTTTATTTTAGGTGAGGACTTAACACCTTTTGATTTCGTTTTGGATACGGATAATTTGACTGCGAATGAAGTCTTTGAAGTATTATGTCGTGTTATGGATAATCTAGTGTTATCAGCATCGAGTGCTTGATATAAACCATAAAAATAATAGTTTTATTCTATTCCTTTCTTTACTATTAAGGGTAAAAAATTATTTAAATAACAACTTTGCGTTTCGCCATTGATCCCGAGCGAGAGATGCATAACTTCTAGGACCACTGTAAAGCGAGTACGCTACATAACAGAGATAATTGCATTGAGTACAATCATGATAAACCCTACGGCGCTCTTCATAAAGGGGGCTATTCCACTTCTTTTCTATGTCAAAGATTGACCCAAGATAGTTATGGTTATGGCAACCAGAAACCCGTCCCAAATGATCGACTACTAAAAAGTTTTTAAGCGCTTGACATTTCCATATTCTTTTTTCTTCATAGAGTGCGCGTAGTGCTTCGAGTATTTTTGTTGATATTAGAATTCGCTTGTTCTTCTTTTGCATTTCAATGAGTTGATTACATAAATTAATCATGCTTTGCTTGTCTGTTATTACAAAGTCGTCATTTACTTTGCCGATTCTAAAGAGTTGATTGCTGTCAATTGAGGTATCATAAGTGTAGAGGCAATACCAGACGGGTATCCCTTTACTTGTAAAATAATTGGTTATATCAATGATTTCATAAAGATTTTTTTGTGAAATAGTTGGTGTAACTGCAACCCTGACACCTTCTTTATGCAGTTTTTCTACGCTATTTATAGCTTTTTTAAAGGCTCCTGGGACCGCTTTAATAGCATCATTCTTTGCTTCATCTAAACTGTCAATAGAGATGGCTACGAAGTCAGCTTTCTGTAGTGCGTTGATTTTCTTAGCTGCCATACTACCGTTATCGTATACTGTTAGTACAAACCGATCAGCTGCATAGTCGATGATTTCGTCGATGTCTGCTCGAAGAAGCGGATCTCCTCCACTAATGACGAGTTCTACTACACCGATTTTTTTCAGGACGTCTAAACCTTTTTTTACTTCAACAGTTGACAGTTCATTGTTGTCCTGTTCTTTCCATACATTACAACCGATACACCGATAGTTACATTTTCTTGTAATTAACCACTGAGCGTGATGTGGTTTGCTTGGAGAGAGTGCTCGAACTGCAATAGATACTGCTTTTTTTAAATCTGCCAAACTGTCACTGCCGATTATTTTGATAGTTAGAAGTATTCAAGTTGGAACTATAAAAACAATTATCAGCTTTCATGTTTGTCCCTTTTACGTTGGGGCTTTAACTTTTTTAAGCAAACGATTACAAATTATATCTGCAATGACAAATTTGAAGGTGTCAATGTAGGTCGATGTTGTACTGCTAACAAAGAATAGTCAACACTTGCTCACTCAATGTTTAACTTCAATTTATCAAAACATTCCAATAAAAAATTTAATTGTTATAGATGGTTACTCAACTGACAGTACATTACAGATTTTAGAGCTGTTCAACAGAAAATACTGTAACATATATTTCTATCAACTGGAAGGATCACGAGCTAAAGCATGAATAATTGGGATTAAGTAAGGTTACTATTGAATGGTTCATGTTTGTTGATAGTGACACCTTACTCTGTCGCGATTGGTTTAAAAAAACCCAAACTGACTTAGCTGATGGTGTTGGTGCTGTCTGGGGCTAAACATCGATGTGTTATCTAATGTTATAAACAAATGGATTTTGCGTTTGCAAATATTTGTAGCTAAACAATGCTTCAAACTTCGAGGAGGTATGCATGACACCCTTATTTTAACTAAGACCGTCAAAGGTATACAGATACCCAAAGAATTGCATACATACGAGCGGATACCTATATCGTACGACGGACAAAACAACATAGCAATAAGGTCATTGTTGGCATTAACGCATCTGCTTACATTATAAGTCACCTGAACGCTGGAACTTAAAAAGATAGTATCCACTAGGTGTATTATAGATTTGTAATGCGGCTTGGTTTATTCGCATGTATTCAGATACGTGTTTTTCTATCCGGTGTTTTTCTTATATTGGGTTGTGCATTTGCTTCTCAATGGATTTAGAAACAGGTCCGTAAACAAAATTTATTTTGCTAGGGCTAACCAAAGATGGTCCGATTTTGGTCTTTTTAACATCTCTGGAGAATTATCCCCTCGTATTAAGAGGCGTTTGTTAAAGTTAGCTGTAAACTCGCCGATGACAGCTGAGAAGATGTGTTCTGCCGCAAGATTTTTAATGATTTTAGGTGCCGCTTCAGGGTCTGCTGCTATCAATAAAGCGCCTGAACTGATGAGTTGTAACGCATCAATTTCATAGTATCTACAAATCTGGGTAGTCTCTGGTTCTATTGTAATTTTCTCTGCCAGTATTCTTACTCCTAAACCTGATGCATCTGCCATCTCATGAATACCATTTAGAATGCCGCCTTCAGTTGGGTCATGCATTGCATGTACACCTCCTGTTCGATATGCAATTAAGGCGTCTTTGACGACACTAATATGATTATAAAACCGTTTAGCATTATCAATTAAAGTTTGATTAAAAACATCTTTCAACTGTTCTTCACGGTCAGTTGCTAGAATTGCTGTACCTTCGATACCTGCGGTTTTTGTAAGGATAATTATATCCCCTGCTTTTGCACCTGCAGCTGTTATATACCTTCCTTTCTCGGTTAAACCCATGATGCAACCCACCACAATTGGGTTGGATAGTCCAGGTGTGATTTCACAGTGACCACCCACAATTGCTATACCGAGGTCTTTGGCGGCATTGTGCATTTGAGTGCTTATAATTTCTATTGTTTTATTGTCAGCACCAACCGGTAACATGATACAGCTGAAGAAGAAAGTTGGTTCAACGCCGAAGGTAGCTACATCATTGGCGTTGATGTTGACCGCTTCCATACCGATATGCTCAACTGCGCCAGTTATGGGATCCATTGAGACTATTGCATCTTTAATACCCATGTTAATGACTGCGCCGTCGATTCCATTCGCTGGTCCCAAGACCACTTCGCTTCTCGTTGCGCCTAAATTCTTAAACACTACATCTTTAAGGATATCTAAAGGGATTTTTCCAGGTTGAAGCTTCACAGTTTTTTCCTCTGTTAAAGGTGGTTTTTCAGTTGCGGGAATACCCGCCGTATTGCATGTATGATTGGGACTGCAACTGCTAAACCTGCAAGCATTTGCATGATGTTGAAGGGTACTTCTAGGAGTGCTATGGTCATTGGGAATCCAAGTATAACGACTTCGTAGGCAAAATAACCGAATATCATGATTAGACCACCTACAAGAATAGATGTGGTAGCGCTTATAGTTGTGCTCTTAGTTTTTTTTAATAGTGATTTGTTTAGGTAGCCGACCATGAAGCCTTCGGTTGTTTTAATGATTAGTGTAGCAGGTGCAAATGCTGCACCGCCCGGAATTAGTAGGTCTGCTATGCTTGCGCCTGCCCCTGCTATTAAGCCGGAGAATGGACCAAAGACAAGTGCAGCTATGTAGACCATAGATTCGCCTAGGTTGAAGTAGCCTGTGGTTGCTGGGATGGGTATAATGAAGATGTATGTGGCTACTGTAACTAGGGCTGCGAATATAGCACCCGCTGCTATTGTGGTTGGAGTTCTAAAGGGTTCATGTCGGGCGTGCATTATATCAGATCGTTATAGGTTGGATGCCTTACTTACTTTTTTCTTCTATAAAAACGTCATTACCCAAATATTCTTGTTTTGTATAGTACAAAA
>JAAZFA010000037.1 GCA_012511995.1 Thermoproteota archaeon
GTTTTGCACTGTTTCTTTTTGTTGTGGGTTGAGGCTGGTTAGGATTTCATATATTGTTTGCTGTTTTTTTGTGCTTTTGGTATACTATAGACTTTAGTTGAGGTATTTTTATCGGTGTTGACGTGCAACCGGTGGTACAGGTGTTTGGTAAAAATCCAAAATTATTATAGCATATAAATTATGCAAATAACCGTTATTTACGGTGAGATTTTGAAGGTATTTGAGTTAACGACTCATAATGAGCAATTAGAAATTATTCATGGAGAAATTGAAAATCCAAGGACCTGATACCGAGTTTTGAACTTTGGTTAGGAAGGGAGCTTCGGATTGAAAACGAAGGCACGGTAATCTTTTCATGGATGAAAGCCATGTACCTATACAGTTTTCCTCATATGGGTACAAGATGTTTATTTCTGATACTTTTTTTGGGATGATAAGATGGCATGTTCAACAGGAACCACACAGTCACCGTATCAGCAATGCAGATGTTTTACATATTTGGCTTGGGTTGAAGAATGATAAGTCGCGTGCTAAATACATATAGACGTTAAAGGGTTGTAATGAATACTCTATTTTTGATTTGATAATTATTTTCTGTATTTTGCCGCTCGATTAGCAATTAACGTTGCTACTGCACCAGCCGCTATTCCACCATCGATATTAACAACAGCTAATCCAAGTGAGCAAGACTGCAACATAGCCATTAAGGTACCTATACCCTTCTCGCCAAAGCCGTAACTGTTTGAGGTGGGCACCGCAATAACGGGGATCTCGATTAGTCCAGATACAACTGAAGCTAAGGCGCCTTCGCGACCAGCTACCACTACAACCACGTCAACGTCGTTGGTGAGTACTTCTTTAATGGGTTCAAGCAAACGGTGGATTCCGGCTACTCCAACATCATAAAAGGGGTAAACTTTACAGCCCATCTCTTCTGCTATTATTTTGGTTTCTTCAGCTACTGGGATATCTGAGGTTCCAGCGGTTAAAATTCCCACTCGACCACCATTTGCAGGTGTTGTGTAACCCTTCTTTTTGAGGATAGCTATGTGTGCTCGTTCTTTAATTTCGATCGTTAAGTCTTCTGATTGCATGGCTTTAATAGCGTCTACATGTTCTTTGCTGCATCGACTTACGATTACTCGTCCGTTGTTGGATAGCATAACGCGGCAAATTTCTGCTACATCTGGGGGTGTTTTGCCTTCTGCTAATATGACTTCCGGCACGCCTTTTCGGAGTTCGCGGTTAGCGTCCAACTTTGCTAAGCAACCCAATGCATCGATTGTAGATAGACGTAGCATCTTTTCTGCTTCTATGGGTGAAATTTCTCTGCGAGAAACTTTGTCTAAAATTTCGCTTAGCGTTAGCATAAACAGATAATACTTAAAAAACCACATAATAATATATCTATTATGCTTGGTTGCTAAACACTTTCTGTGATTGGTATGGTAAAGAAAATTCTAGTTATTGATCCGAACGCTTGTGGAATTGCAGGGGACATGTTGCTTGGCGCCTTGCTGAATTTGGGCGCTAATGTTGAACGAGTGGTTTCTGCTGTTAAGACACTTGAGGCACCAGAGTATGGCTACAGGGATATTGATATTGCTATTGATGAGGTAACTCGCGGTGATTTTCGAGCTACTCAATTCAATGTTACTTCAACCGCTACGGAGAGGCGTCATGGTAGTGAACTGGTTGAAATCGTAGAGAAAGCCGTGGAAGGTATCTATTTATCGCAAGCGGCTAGAGCGTTTGCGTCTAAGGTTATTCGCACGATTGTTGATGTTGA
>JAAZFA010000328.1 GCA_012511995.1 Thermoproteota archaeon
AAACTGTATCCTTACCAAAATAAGACTACTTCCCCGTCTAGGGAAGGTTTAAATAAACACCAAGTCATTTCGTATATGCTTCAAGTTAAAAAACGGATGAAAATTCAGCATGTCACAGGAATACCGCTATATTGTTCGTATTATGGGTACCGATGTACAAGGTACCCTTAAGACATCTTATGCAGTTGCACATGTTAAAGGCATCAGTTCAAGCCTTTCAAACGCAGTCATAAGGCAGGCAGGCGTAAACCCTGGCCTTCGCATCGGTCTAATAAGTGAATCGGACGTTTCTAAGATAGAAGATGTTATTAGGGATCCCGCAAGATACGGTATCCCCGCATGGATGTATAACCGTCGAAAAGACTCTGATACGGGAAAAGATGAGCATGTTTTAAGTGCAGATTTAGCGTTTAAAATTAAGACTGACATAGATGGCGCTAAAGAAATTAGGTCTTGGCGTGGATACCGCCATGCTTATAGCCTTAAAGTACGAGGTCAAAGAACTAAAACCACTGGTCGTGCAGGGAAATCCTTAGGTGTCAAAAAGAAGACATTGACACAGCGCCCCGGCGGTGAAGGAGGTAAATAAGCGTGGGAGATCCAAAGAAACAACGTAAGAAATTTGAGACGCCACGTTTCCAATGGCGTAAAGATGTCCTTCAGGAAGAACTCAAACTTTTAGGTCAATATGGCTTACGAAATAAGCACGAGTTATGGCGCCATAAAACAACTCTGTCCAAGGCTAGAGGTATCGCTCGTTCACTTATTAGCAAATCAACTGAAGAACGCGTTAAGATGGAAAATGAACTCTTAGCCAAACTTAAAAAGAAGGGTATTCTACAGGAAACTGCAGTGCTAGACAATGTACTTGACTTAACGATTGAAGATATTCTTGAACGTAGGTTACAAACCATCGTTTTCCGTAAGGGTCTTGCACGTACATCGTTCCAAGCACGCCAACTCATTACACATGGTCATATAACCATTGACAACCGCCGCGTAACAATCCCTGGGTTTATTGTGCCCAAAGAGGATGAATCAAAAATCGTTTACTCACCACAGAGTGCTGTTGCAAACCAAGAACATCCGTTGCGTGTTGGATTAACTGTAGTCGCTAAACAACATGAACCTAGGCAACCGAGCAGAGGCCGAAGAGGCGGACGCGGAGGCGGTAGATTTTGAGCGGTATGGCAAACAGTAAACGAAACGATAAATGGGCAATCGTCCACATATTCAGTTCCTACAACAATACATTAATTCATATAACTGACATATCTGGTGCAGAAACCATTGCACGTACAACGGGTGGTATGTTTGTTAAAGCAGACCGTATGGAATCATCTCCGTATGCTGCTATGCGCGCAGCAACTGGCGCAGCAGAAATCGCACGTGATAAAGGCATTACTGCAGTTCACATAAAAGTCCGTGCTCCTGGAGGGTCTGGTCCAAGGACTCCTGGTCCAGGTGCACAGGCCGCTATCAGAGCTCTCGCAAGATTCGGTTTCCGTATAGAACGTATCGAAGAAGTTACCCCAATTCCACACGACGGTACAAGAAGACCGGGTGGCAGAAGAGGTAGAAGAGTTTAACTCTTCTATATTCCGTTTATTAAGGCGAAAAATACAAATAATGCACTGAAATATCGTATTGACCGCAAAAACATTATAGTGAGCTTATTGGAGTGTTCAGCAAGTGAAAATTGAAATATTGGAAAAAAATGACACATATCTCCGTATTACCGTTAAGGATGCGGATGTTCCTTTAATGAATGCTCTGCGCCGATTAGCACTTGCTGAGGTTCCCTGTATGGCAATCGAAGAGGTTGTCATGATCGAAAACTCTTCTATTCTGCAGGATGAAATCATTGCTCATCGGTTAGGCTTAACACCCCTTCGCACAGATCTCGACGCTTACAATTTACCTGAAGAATGTGAATGCCAAAGTGAATTTGGTTGCCCAAACTGTCGAGTAACTTTAACCTTAGATGCTGAGGCATTGGATGAAAAAAGAACTGTTTATAGCGGTGAAGTGATTTCAGAAAATCCTGATGTTCTCCCTGTATCTGACATGATTCCAATCGTTAAATTGGCAAAGAATCAAAAGTTAAAGCTCGAAGCGTATGCAAGGCTTGGTAGGGGAAAAAAACATGCTAAATGGCAACCAGTTTCTATGTGTACATACAAGTATTACCCCAAAATCATAACTCCAACGGAAAACTGTGGAGACTGCACTAAATGCGTTGATATATGCCCTCGTAAGGTCTTAATAGCTAAGGATGGCAGAGTTGACGTTCGAGACCTTCTAAGTTGTACCCTGTGCATGGACTGTGTTGAAGCATGTCCAAAAAAGCCTTCACCATTAAAAATCGAGTGGGAAAAGGATCAATTTATAATGAACATTGAATCTACAGGTGCGCTTCATCCTGAGCGTGTGCTAAAAGAAGCTACTAAACTGTTAGGCAAACAATTGAACGAGTTTGAAGAACAAATCAAGGCTGAAAAACAATGAGAGAAACAAAATCAACCAA
>JAAZFA010000329.1 GCA_012511995.1 Thermoproteota archaeon
GCCAGCAAGTAAGATATAGCTGACTCTGCGCCTTGATTTCGATTAACGTAATTTTCAGATAAACCATCATAGCATCCGCCGGTTTTGTTATCGTACATAACGGTCTTGCAGCTATTCTTACCCATAAACCAATCAAATGCCTTTTTTGCTATATCCATGTACTTTCTATTTTTAGTTGCAATGTACCCGTCGACAGCTGCATCAACCATAGCTGCTGCCTCGAGTGGTTGCTGGTCATAGAACGGGCGGTTTCCGCCACGTTTATACCAACCATCGTTGCCGACAGGTACAAAGATTTTGTCTATGATTTGGGTGTTAATCATGAAATCCATAGCTTTTTCTGCAACTAAACGGAATTCCAGTTTCTTAACCATTGTATAAGCCAGAAACAATGCTTGAGGTAATCGGGCGTTGTCATAGGTTAGGTGGGGTTCAAACCAGTACCAATCGTCTTTTGTTTGGTCTTTAAAATGCTGGACTAAACTATCGCCGAGTTGTTCTGCGTTTTGTTTGATATTGTCCTCAGAATTTACCTGATAATATTCGTACAAGCCAGTCAAAGCGGCTGCAATAAAGCGCAGTGACGTCGATTTAAACACCCACGGCAGGCCCCTGTCAAAGATGTCTTTGGCGACCAATTGCATGTCTTTAGGTAAATTCGAGTTCATTACACAGCCACATGCCCAAAGAGCTCGTCCAGCAGCATCTGGGGAACCATTGACATCAAGGAATGTTCTCTCGTAACTGAGGTAATTATGGAAAATTCCATCTTGCTTCTGCATATGATTAAGAAATGCTAAGTAAATATTTGCAAGAGACTTTACAGTTTTGTCATTTCGGAGCTTAAGATATTTTACAACTGCAATTAGAGCTCGGGCGTTGTCGTCGGTTGTATAGCCTTCATTTCGTTTAGGAATACAAAATTTAGCGTGTTGAAAGACCCCCGTGTCATCGGTAAGAGTTCTTAAGTAATCTATTTTTAATGGTGGTAAGCGGATGGCCAATTCATCTCCGATTGTCTTGTGAGGTCATTAAAGAGTTTGAGATAGTTTTTAGCAACTGAGGACCAAATGAATTTTCTGCTATACCGATAAGCTTTCTGCTCAAGTGATTGCCGTAATCTTTTGTTTTCAATGACTTCTATTACTCTTTCAGCAATCGAATCTGAATCATTGAAGTTACAAAATACACCGCGACCTTCACCAAGAGCTTCTTTTGCATGTAGATAAGGTGTAGACACTACAGCTTTTCCAGCCGCTAATGCGTAGGCTAGGGTTCCGCTGCTGACTTGATTGGGTGAAAGATATGGAGTAATGTAGATATCGGTTGCGAGAAGATAATCATACAGCTCTTGTTTAGAAAGGAAACGATTTAAGAATCGTACATGACCTCGTAACCCTAACTTCTTAACCATCTTCAGGAGTGAATTTCGATACTCTTCTCCGTCATGGTTCTTCACTTGTGGATGCGTTACCCCCAACACGTAATAGATAAGCTGGGGTTCTTTTTTGACAATTTTCGTAAGTGCCTGAATAACATATTCAATTCCTTTTCCCTTACTTAGCAAGCCAAAAGTGGATAAAACAATCTTGTTTTGTAACCCTAATTTTGGTTTGACTTTACCGCTTTGGATAAGTGGTAAATCAGGGCACCCATGGGGAATCAATATGACCTTTCTGGATGGAACGCTATACTGCTTTACTATTTCACGTGTGGTCTCATTTAGAACTATAAGTACATTACTATTGTTTACTACTTCATGAAATACTTCTTTTGCACGGTTTTCGAAATCAGGTAAAACGGTATGAAGTGTTGTAGCTACCGGTCGCTTTAATTTTTTTAGGAAAGAACAAACATATTTTCCTGCTTCGCCGCCGAAAATGCCAAATTCATGTTGAATATTTACCACATTAACTTGTGATTGGTTTAAAAAGTCCGCCATTAGAATATAGTCCTCGACGAAATCTCGACCGATTTTATGTTCAAAGCCTTCGAAAGTAGATTTGAAGAGGTGACGACCGTCAATGGAAATTACTCTTTGCTTCTTTAATTTATTCAATTTTCCAATCGAATTAACAAGATCCGCAGTGAATGTTGCTATACCACATTTCCGAGGCGGGAAAGTGCTTACATATGCAACTTCTTTAACGCTTGCCAACGTAGGACTACCTAGAATATACTTTGACAACAACTAATCACGTCAATATAGGGAGCTTTTGCAATCTTTAAGCACATGTGATTGTACATTGCCAGTCACAAAGCTCGTTTTAGGTATATTTTTGCGCGAGGTTTATTAGTGTCATATGATAGTGTCATGAATTATTAGGGAGAAGAGGGTTTATGAAACGCTTTGTACATAATCCCATATTAGAACCAATAAAGTCGCACTCTTGGGAAAATAACTCCGTATTTAATGCGGCAGCCATCTATAGTAGTGGACAAGTGCATATTGTTTATCGAGCACAAGGTACCGACATGGTCTCAAGGTTAGGCTTAGCAATATCCAACGACGGTTTGAACATAACTGAAAGACTAGATGCACCAATTTTTACTCCAATACACCATGCAGAACGCGACGGTTGTGAGGACCCACGTTTAACCTTAATGGGTGACGAATGCATAATGGCCTACACAGCATACCGAAATCATGATTTTCCAATAATCTTCCAAATCTCATTAACAACCATTAACCTCAAAGATTTCGTTAATCGCGACTGGAACTGGAAAGAACGTATGCTTCCATTTCCCGGGGTTCGTAATAAAGATGCAGTTATTTTACCTGGAAAAGTTGATGGTAAATACGTAATGTTCCATAGAATCGAACCCAGCATTTGTATTTCCTACTCAGAAGATCTCAAGCGATGGTACGACTTCAAATCGATTATGGAACCACGTGACAAAATGTGGGATAGCGTCAAAATCGGAGCAGCCGGAACACCTATCGAATTAAACGAAGGCTACTTATTCATCTACCATGGTGTAGATGAAAAGAAACACTACTCACTTGGCGCAGCTTTATTAGATAAGACTAATCCAGAAAAAGTGCTATATCGCTCAGAAAAACCAATTTTGACACCCTGTGAACAATATGAATGTGTAGGCGATGTACCTAATGTAGTATTTAGTTGCGGCAACGTACAGTTAGATGACGAAGTGATTATCTATTATGGCGGCGCAGACAGCGTACTTTGCGGTGCAAGTTATGAGCTAAATGAGTTATTGCCTAAAAAATAAGTAATGATTAATGAAGATCTTGGTTCTCTTCATACCTCTTTTTTTAAAATAATTTTGGTTTCTGTTGCATAGAATTGCAATCACATATTCTTAAATTAAAGCCGCCTAAATATTTGATATGTAAACCTATCATGGTCACCACTAATTAACGAAGTGTTGACCGAAGGTCACAAAGAAATCGCTAAATTGTTTTTCCTCGATTGGTTGTTGATAGCGAGGTAAAAGTATGTCGAGAATATATAAAGACAAAAACAATTTATCAAAAAAACAACCAGATTATCTCGAAGAATTAACAGGGCGAGCTACAACAAGTTTTAATGAACGAAAATACTCCGAGAGAATCCTAGAAAACCAAGCCATACAGGAAAACGACGCGACAGATGACTGGACTGAAAACCAATCGCCCCTAACGGGTAGAATGTCTGGAACCATGGAGGAGCTTGAGCGCATACAAAGCTCAGAGATGATGGCTGTCAATGAAGTGCAACAATGTCTGAAAGATTCCCTTGACTGCTACCAGAGTTGTACCGAAACGATCATGCAGTGCTTACCATTGGGCGGCAAATATGCCAAAGTTGGTCATATCAATCTGCTAATGGATTGCGCTAATATTTGTAATACTAATGCCAATTTTATTTTGCGAAAATCTACCTATTATCCCCAGACCTGCGGTATTTGCGCCGATATTTGCGATGAATGCGGTGACAACTGTGACCAGTTTGAAGATGACTTCATGAAGGAATGTGCACAAGTTTGTAGACATTGTGCTGAGTCATGCCGTGAAATGGCATGACAGTTTTAACTCAGCTTCTTTGGCACGGAGGTGAATTTTTATGCAAGAAGAAATACGTAAAGAACAAGACAAATTGAAGGATAATACTAAAATCTATGATATCTTAAAGATTGAACATCGAGACGTTAGGAAGCTTTTCAAACAACTTTTAGATGAAAAGCAGTTTCAAGAAAATATTTACAGTCAAATTAAGATGGTCCTTCAACTTCATATGGCAGGAGAAGAAAAATTTCTTTATCCAAGATTAGAAAATAACTCTGAAACTAGAATAATTACTCTGGAGTCCTATGAAGAACATGATCTTGGGAAAAAAGTGATGCATGATATCAACAACAATTCAGATAGGGACGTAAAATTTGCTAAATTAAAAGTGCTGAGTGAAACTATTGATATGCACATAAAAGAAGAAGAGGATGAACTCTTCAAAAAAGCTAAACGTGTACTTTCGGATGATGAGGAACGAACAATAGCTAGAGAATTCATGGATGAAAAGATGGCAAATATTCCTAAAATGTAACCTTTTGTCTACTCCTAAAAATAATACCTTTTTTGTTTTCATTGCTATTTTGTCCTGATTCTACGGATAAGTTAAAAGGCGTGTTTTGGGTAGCCCACAGACTGTTTTTGTATTTTAAACTTAAACTTTTTATAGATTTTTCCATAAATCCATAACTAGTATACATCTTTTTTTGGTTTGTTTTTGTCTGTTTGAAAGAACATGGCTGATCAAGTTCAATTGATGGAAAAAACACCTCAATCAGCGTAAAAGGCTACAACTCTAATGATTTGTATACTACTTATGGACTCATGTTTTTTAGATGGATTAACTAGTAGTTTTACATGGTCTCATAACAACTTGGCGGTGAGATATACCTCATTATTATGGCGGAAGCTGAGAAAAACTTATATCCCCTGCTTTGGTTGTTGAATTCCAGTTTATACTCAAAAATCAGAGAAAATTGGTGAAACGTTATGTCTCAAGGTGGAGGAAACATCCCCGTTCTTGTATTGAAAGAAGGCACAGGCAGAAGTACTGGCCGCGAAGCACAACGAAATAATATTATGGCTACAAAAATTGTTGCTGAAGCAGTTAAAAGCACGCTCGGACCCTGCGGCATGGACAAAATGCTCGTTAGCGGTATGGGCGACGTTGCCATAACCAATGATGGCGCAACAATAATGAAGGAACTGGACGTTCAACATCCAGCGGCGAAAATGCTTGTAGAAGTTGCCAAAGCACAAGACAATGAAGTCGGAGACGGAACTACAACAGCTGTTATTCTCTCAGGAGAATTGCTCTCAAAAGCTGAAGCATTACTCGACAAAAACATCCACTCAACTGTTATCATCGAAGGCTATAAGAAAGCAAGCGAAGAGGCACAAAAAATCTTACAAACCATTGCTATTCCTGTATCATCCGAAGACGAAAAGACCCTGAAAGAAATTGCAGTTACAGCGATATCAAGCAAAAGCATTAACATTGCAGAGGATATATTTGCTAAAATAATCGTTGACTCAGTGAAACAGGTTTCCGAAAAAGTTGACAATAAATATACTGCAGATATTGATCTAATAAAAGTAGTTAAGAAACATGGTAAAAGCCTTGAAGAAACAGAATTCGTAAAAGGCATGGTGTTAGATAAAGAAATTGCATCCTCTGGTATGCCAAAATTGGTTGATGACGCAAAAATCGCTCTGCTTAATGCCAAACTAGAAATAGAGAAAACTGAGTTTGATGCAAAAATTAATATTGAAAGTCCCGATCAAATGAAAAAGTTCCTCGATGAAGAAGAACGTATGATTAAAGAGATGGTGACATCCGTTACCAAGTCAGGTGCAAATGTTCTCTTTAGCGAAAAAGGCATCGACGATATGGCGCTGCATTTCTTAGGAAAAGCTAATGTTATTGCTGTTAAAAGTGTCAGCAGTAGCGACATGGAAAAACTCTCTAAAGCAACAGGTGCAACAATTGTTGCTTCAGTTAAAGAATTAACCCCCGAAGCACTAGGCAAAGCTAAACGTGTTGAAGAAGTCAAAATTGGCGATGATAAATTACTGTATATTCGTGACTGTAAAAATCCTAAAGCAGTAACTATAGTTATTCGTGGCGCATCTAATCATGTCATTGACGAAGCTGAACGCAGCTTACACGATGGTTTATGTGTTGTACGGAATGTCCTTGAAGATGGTAAAATCGTTGCTGGTGGTGGTGCATCAGAAGCTGAGCTTTCAAAAGGTTTGAAAGCCTTTGCAGTTAAAATTGGAGGACGCGAACAACTTGCAATCGAAGCTTTTGCTGAAGCAATAGAAGAAATCCCCTTGACGTTAGCTGAAAATGCAGGTTTAGACCCTATCGACACGATGGTTGCTCTCCGTTCACAACACGCTAAAGCTGAAAACAAAACTTTTGGTATCGACATTAATACTGGTAAAATCGTTGACATGTGCAGTAAAATGATTATTGAGCCACTTCGTGTTAAACAGCAAGCCATTAAATCAGCAACTGAAGCCACTACTATGATACTGAAGATCGACGATTTAATCAGCATCAAAGGCGGCGGCAAGATGCCACCAATGCCTCCAGGTGGTATGGGTGGTATGGGTGGTATGGGTGGCATGCCTGGTATGGGCGGAATGCCCTACTAGCAAACCCAAAATTTTTATTTTTTTTTTATTAAATTCGAGCTAGCAACATTACTTGTTTTGACTGAATCAACTGAATTTCTTGTTTGGGAAATAATTGCTAACTATAAATTCTCGATGTTTAGGGTTTTTCTGAATTATGAAAACTTTACCATCTGAATTTTTGACAATTACACTACTTTTCATGAAGTCTATTAATACTTTTAATTCTTGTAGTTCAATTGCAGAAGCTTCGTCGTAGGCTTGTTTTTCTTTTAAAGCAGCTTCAATCTTGAAATGCGATTTTGCTATAATTCCTTGGTTTTAATCAACTATTTTTCCCTCTTAGTTGCTTCTTATATACATAAACAACTGGTAAATATTATTGCTTAATATTCGAATTGCTTGAAACAAACTTTATCTGAGCCAAAAAACAATTAAGCATAGGTCAACAATCTCTTCAGAGAATAGCATGAAACACCTAAAGATAGTGGCATTCGACTGCCCAGATGCATGGTTTAAAGCCTTAAATGCAATATGGCAAGAAGGTGACATGTTCCCAGTCGGTTTTGGTTCAGAAGAAACAGAAACTAAAAAATTAAACTTAACCATTGAAATTTCTCACCCAGAAAATCGACCTCTCGTCAGCGATAAAGCACCCTGTGACCTCAAATATGTTCAAGGATACGCCTTAGAATACCTTTGGTGTGGGGAGAAGAAAGAAGATGAAACCTACACCTACGGTAGCCGCCTCAATGATCCAGTTAACCAAGTTGAGGCAGCCGTCAAACGGTATGTTCAAGAACAACGTGACCGTCAAGTAACTATGGTAATTAGACGCCCAGAAGACATTATAAAATATACTTCTAAAGGCAATAAAAGTGAGCCGCCATGCCTTAGTTTGATTGATACTGAGGTCCTCAACGGGCAAATGCATTTAACGTGCTACTTTCGCAGCTGGGATGCATTTGGGGGTTTACCAGCTAACATTGCGGGGCTTCAACTCTTCAATGAAGCTTTCGTTACAGAAATTAACGAACAAAGTAACTTATCTCTTAAAACCGGTAAACTAATTTTCCACTCTAAAAATTGCCATATTTATCGTCGCCAATATAATTTAATTAAAGAGCTACTTGGTCCCAAAAATACAGCTAAATCAATCCGGTTAGCAAAAACCATTAAGGAAACTCGGGTATAAAACTATGAGGTTCTTCGGTATTGAGTAGCTTAAGTTTATTCCAAGCATTCATACCGCCTAATACATTGAATGTATGGGTAAAATCTGCGCGCTCAAGAATACTTAATATTATACTAGCTCGGTTACCAGGTGGGGTTTATTAGGTTTGACGTATGTATTTAGCACTTGAAGATAAACGATACTTTTTAACCTAATTTCTATACAAACGCAAACAATTTGAATTGTGTGTTGTTTTTTAAGGAGTAAGTTTTGGGTGTGGTAGGATGGGTGTTGAGGTGGGGTTTTTAGGTGGGTGTGGGTGGGTGTGAGGGTTTTAATGGGGTGTTGGTGTTGTGTGTGGGTTGGTGAATTTTTGTGTTTTGGGAAAAGTTGGTTGTTTGAAAAAGCTTCGTGAGCAAGGGTAGATTTCCCTAAGAAAAACCAGTAAAATAATTACTACTAAGGTCTAATATTTTTATCTCGTATTTTGAAGCCTTTTCCAGCAAGTTCTTTTCACCTTCTGTAATCTGGTTTTAGTTATCTTCTGACAAAATTAACTTCTATACTATTACAAAAGATATTTCGATTTATTTCTTCCTAAATTGTGGATCACTCTTAATACTTCAATGTTATAATGTTATAATGTTATAATGTTATAATGTTATATTGAGGTCCCACTTATGGGTCACAATTTGGTATCTTGGAAAGTTCTCGAAGAAATGATGCTTGAACTGAAAAATTCAGGCGTAATAATTCCCGTAAAAGTAGTTGAAGATCTTAGAGCCGCAAAGTCAATGATTCATCTCATCTATACTGACGGTGGTCATAGCGACACTCTGAAAAAAACTGAGGAGTATTTGGCCAACGTAGAATCTTTTGTTATAACTGAGGGACAAAACCTTTACGGTGCCGACGAGGCAGATAAGTGGTTAAGACGCTTGGAAGATGCCAATATTGAATCTTTAGAAAAATCAACTTCGCCTGATAAGTATATAGTAGGCGTACCTCGTGATCAGAGATGGGTTAGAATTGAGCCAACTGGTGAAGTTACCGCTGAGACAGTATTGTTAGTCGCCAAAGACCATTGTATGCAAGCCAGAATGCAGTCGGATGGAAAGATAGTTGTGTGTGGGCAACCAGAAAACTTAAAAGCCTTTGTTAAAAAAATAGCGACATTAAACCCTCGACGGTAAGACATTTTTGGATGAAATAGGGTAAATTTATTAGTTGTACCCATACTGCTTTAGGTTTAAGGCGAATCAGTGTGTCGATAGCAACCAAACAAAAACGCATCCAACGCGTTAAAATGGTATCTACCGGATTCTTTGTAGGAACTGGCGCATTGTTGTTGGCTTTTTTGCCATTCAC
>JAAZFA010000330.1 GCA_012511995.1 Thermoproteota archaeon
CAGTGATTTTTAGCTAAAAATAGGTGAATAAACAAGGGAAAAAATTATTGATTTGTTTAGTTCGCATGATTATATAATGTTCGTAGTGATTCGATGCATTAGCCGCGTTCTGTTTTTATTCGATTGCCTGCTCCTTTAGAACGCATCTTTGCTTTTTTCTTCGCGGCATCCATCATAGTTGGCTTCTGAGCTAGAATATCGGGTTCAGCTGTAGTTAGAGGTAAATTATCTTCACTGTGAGTAAAGTCTGCTTCCGTGAGTAAACTTGCACCCTTTTTTTGCATTGCTTCAAAAGCACGATCAACGTCGCCGGGTTGGACGTTAATACCCAGGGTTGCATCAGAAAGCACAATTGTATCATAGCCAAGTTCTCGGGCACCAAGTACAGTATTTACTACACAGTAGTCGGTGGCTAAACCGGTGACAAAAAGCCGTTCTACGCCGAGTTGTTGTAACGTGTTGTGTAGATTTGTGTTATCAAAAGCAGAGTAGGCTTCGTGTTTTGGGTCGGTTGCTTTTGAGATTACTATTGGTTGATCGGGTAATTTTAGTTGAGGGCTGAATTGGGCACCAGTGGTTTCTTGCACACAGTGGGGTGGCCATGGTCCTCCTTGTTTTTTGAAGGATATATGGTTTAGCGGGTGCCAATCTCGTGAAGCGATGACATATGCCTTAGCTGATTCGAAGCGTTTGATGTAGTTGTTTATTACGGGGATAATTTTGTCACCGTTTGTTACTGGTAATGCACCACCGGGTAGAAAGTCGATTTGAATATCTGTTACTAGAAGGGCGTCTTTTCCGGTTGGGTTGATTGTCTTGTTCAATCCCTTTTCACCTTTCATAAATTGACAGTTAGGTTTTTAGAATTCTATATTGTTATAGCTTAATGATCGGGATAAACTTTTTTGCTTGAGTGAAGAGCGTGAAAAATATTTGTTGTCTGATTAAGATGTAGTGGTTGATTATGTTATGGGCAGGTAAGCTTTTTTCGGGTTTAATCGCTGTATAATCGTAGAAAATCGTGTACACTTATGGTTGAATATTGATATTTGTGTATTTTCTACGGTTTGATTTATTAGTTTTTTAACTGAAAAATATAAAAATTGTTCTTTCGAATTTTTTTCGTTTAGATATGGTAGTTTCAAGGTAGGTTCTCAAAGGTTTATCGAGATATTTTTTTTATTATATGTTTAAGTAGTCTTGGTAGCTTGATTATGTGTTGGTTTTGGTTGTTTATAGTTCGTTGTAATCGGTTAAATGAGTCTTGATTAGAGGGTTTTAGAGTTTTTTGTTATTTTTTAATTTTTGTTTTGAATTTTTATGATTTTATTTCTTGCTTTTGGATTTATTTTGATGTGTTTATTGTTTTTGTTGTTCTGGTTTTGTGCAGGTTTATTTTTTTAATTTTGGTTTTTGCATGGTTATATAAGGTTCGTTGTTTTTCGGTTTTTTAAGTTTTTTTAAAATTTTGAAAATGTGTTTGGTTGATGCTTTTGTATACAGCTATGAATTAATGTTGAAAATTAATGTTGAATGTTGAAAAATGACGATTAAATTGTTTGGGTTAATTGGGTGCTTTGCTGTATAGAAAATAAGTTAGAAATAACTGGTTAGAAGGGTGTTTACTTTTTATCTATCTCTTTGATTTCGCATTGTAGTTTCTTTATAATCTCGTCTGCACGTATTGATTCGATTTTTAAGGTGAAAAGCTGGTTTGGTGTGCGAAGCTTTAATTTGACGCCGTCTTTTGAGCGTTTAACTAGGCATTTTTTGGCTTTGCCGCTCATTGATACAAACTTATCAATATCAGTAATTTCAGATGGCATTTTATATGTTCCTCGGTTTGATTCGCTGTCATGGATAGCAAAGCGAGTTTTTATCTGTTTTGGTTAAACACAGCTTATATTCAATTAATCGCTATATTAACTAGAGGTAGCACTTTAACGTTTGGTAATTCTAAAGGAGGGGCAAGTTATGAATCGTGTGCATGCACTATCGTTGGTTTTAGTTTTTATACTCGTGATGGCGACAGTAACTGCTTTGTCCATTTATATGCAGACAAGCAATGATGCCATGGTTCCTGTTTATGTTGGTGTGGCTTTTGGCGGTAACACAGCGGAACAAGCTAAACTCTTGATCGATAAGACCAAGGGTTTCACTAATCTCTTTATTCTAAATGTTGGAAGAAACGGCTTACACTCAAATCAGACTGCAATCAACGAAATTTGCAAATATGCAATTGAGCAAGGTCAAAGTTTAATCGTAAATTTAGGAATAAGGACTGAAGATAATTGGTATTGGCATCTTGAATTTTTCAAGACTTGTAAAGATCAGTATGGTGATGATTTTCTCGGGGTGTATTATGATGATGAACCGATGGGGATTCCTTTTGATTGGGATTGGTCAGGGGTTTTTGGCAATGGCAGTGATGCGTATAGAGACCCATATTTGCCGGGGTTGGACCTGCTTTTTCAAAGAAAAGCAATTGCAATGCAAACAGGTCAGCAGCCTCAAAAGTATTCGGTTGAGGCGCAATGGTATTATGATCTTTTAATGATGAATAGAGGGCATAATGATCTTCAAGCGAATAATATTTCTACGTTTACTTCTGATTATCTTTTGTATTGGTATAGTTTTCTTGGACATTATGATGTTATTTTTGCTCAAATTGGTTGGAATCATAGTTTGATTAATCTGCAATTATCCCAAATTAGGGGCGCTGCAACACTTCAGAATAAGACATGGGGAACAATAGTCACTTGGAAGACTACAGAGCCGCCATATCTTGATAGTGGAGAAAACATCTATGATCAAATGGTGATGTCTTATGATGCTGGTGCAAAATACATTGTGCTTTTTAATTATCCTTATAATGACGAGGGTAATCAATATGGCATTCTTACTGATGAGCATTTTATGGCTTTAGAGAAATTTTGGAGCAGGGTTGCAACCAAGGCGTTACCAGACGCTGCAAGGGCTGAGGCAGTTTTAGTTTTACCTAAAGATTATGGTTGGGGGTTACGATCGCCTGAAGATAAAATTTGGGGAATTTGGGATCCTGATGAGAAATCAGAGTTGATTTGGGATAATCTTGAGAAATTGCTTGGTAAGTATGGTCTGGGATTGGACATTGTTTATGACGATCAAGCCTATCCAATCCAAGGGTACTATAAGTATGTATATTATTGGAATCAAACTGTTACGTAAAGAAAAAAAGTTGATGCTTAAAGTTTTTTTGAGCGAATACCGAGCTTAAGATTGACTTGAACTGTGTATTCCTTTTCCATTTTTCCTACAGCAAAATTCCAATCTTTAACTTCAACTTCCATATCTTTAAACTGGCTGATGATTGCATCTCGGTAGTCCTCAGCTGTCGAGCCTATTTTAGCTAGTTTCTCAGTTATACTACTGGATGTTTCAGACATCAATTTGCACCTCCTAAAAACAAGTTATCTATCATGAAGCTTGAGACTGATAACTGCTAATAAAAAATATGTGACTGTACAAACACAACAGCAAAGCACCATACACTGAAAAGCTATTAATCATTTGGATGATTGCCTTTTGACAAAATATAAAGTGGGGATTTCAGGATCGTACGGTGGATTAAACCTAGGCGATGAAGCAATATTGCATAGTATTATTGGACAGCTTCGTAATTCAGTAGATGTTGAAATTACGGTTTTTAGTAGGAATGCTCAAGATACAAATGTTAGGCATAATGTAGAAAAAGTGGTTGAAGTTAGAAATTTTACTAAAGTTGAAATAACAACTGATGTTAGAGATCTTGATCTTTTTATCTTGGGTGGTGGAGGGATATTTTATGATAAAGAAGTGGATATTTATCTTCGTGAATTAGAAATTGCCGTTGATAACAATATTTCTTCAATGGTATATGCAGTTGGTGCAGGACCGCTTAACAACATTAATTCTCGTAAAAAGGTAAAGGAGGCACTAAATAAAGTTGAGATTATTACGGTGCGTGAGCGGGAAGCAAAGAAATTATTCGAACATATTGGTGTTACTAATCAAATATTGGTTACAGCTGATCCAGCTTTTCTGTTGAATTCAGAGTCGCTTCCGGTGGGTACGTTGAAATTTGAGGCTATGCGTAAAGAGCGTGTGTTGATAGGGATGTCAGTGCGTGAGCCTGGTCCTGCTGCACCTGATATTGACCCTAATTTTTATCATGATTTGCTTGCAAACGCCGCTGATTTTGTCATTAGTCGTTTAGATGCAGATGTACTTTTTGTGCCGATGGAACGGAAAATATTTGATACCCAGCATTCTCATGCGGTTATTGGAAAAATGCTTCAGCCACAACATGCATCAGTTATGAAAGGTGAATATTCAGCTGGTCAACTCCTTACTTTTATGAAAAATTTTGATTTTACCATCGGCATGCGGTTGCATTTTCTAATTTTTTCTGCGTTGCAGGGGGTGCCTTTTGTAGCTTTACCATATGCGTCTAAGGTTAGTGGGTTGCTTGATAATCTCCAAATTCCAATGCCTCCGTTGAATCAAGTTAGTTCAGGACTCGTTGATGCCCACATTGATAAGGCATGGGATGAACGTAGTTCCACTAAAGCTCGTATGGCGCAGCTTTTGCCTAACCTTAAGAGTCTTGCTGCAGAAAATAACAGGTTAGCAGTCGATTTACTTACGGGAAAAAGGTCGGAACCATTTGAGGTCCCCGATAGTCTTGCTAGTGCTGGTTGAGTGAATGTAATGCCTGTTGCTAAACAAGCTGTAGCTGAAATTATGTTGCCTCCTAGGAATGCTTTGGTTTTGCCTAAAACTGATGTATTAGTGGTTGGTGGGGGTCCTGCTGGTTTGGGTGCAGCTTTAGGTGCTGCTGAATTTGGTGTGAAAGTTCGTTTGATTGAGCGGTATGGTTTTTTGGGGGGTAACGCAACGGCAGGGCTTGTTTTAACGATGGCGTCATATTATACTTCTGAAGCAATGCCTGTGCAGCATCATAGTGTGATTACTCTTTTTCCTACCGACCATGGTAGGGGGCGGCCGATTATTGGGGGGGTGTGGGCTAAATTAATGAAGAGGTTAGTGGATGCGGGTGGTGCTTTTGTTCCAAGTGAAAATACAGGGTTTATGATTCCTTTTGATCCAGAAATTTTCAAGCTTGTAACTCTGCAAATGCTTGATGAGGCTAAGGTAGAGTTTTTGTTTCATGCATTTGCTAGTGGGGTTGTTAATTTGGAAGGGGGTAAAAGGGGGGTTGTTTTTGAGACTAAATCTGGACCGATTGTTGCAGCAGCAAAGGTTATAGTTGATTGTACTGGTGATGGGGATATTTCGGCTTTTTCTGGTGTACCTTTTGAAATTGGGAGAAGTAGAGATCGTATGGTTCAACCAATGACTTTGATGTTCTTGATGGAAAACTTTGTGTTTGAACGTTTCAAGAATTATGTGTTGTCAAATCCCGATCAGTGGCGTGGTGTAGAAGGGTTAAGTAAGTTAATGCGACAGGCTACTGCAAAAGGTGAATTGAATGTTCCAAGGAATAATATTTTGATGTTTAGAAATGTGCATCCTAATTGTGTTTTAATTAATAGTACGCGAGTTTTAGATACTCTAGGGACTAATGTTTGGGATTTAACTCGTGCTGAAATGGTTGCGCGAAATCAGGTTGCTCAGTTAACGAATTTTTTTCGGAAATATGTTCCTGGGTTTGAAGATGCTTATCTAGCTCAAAGTGGGGTTACTACATGTGTTCGGGAGTCTAGGCGGATTATGGGTGAGTATCTTTTAACTGCAAAAGATGTGTTGGATGCACGTAAATTTAGGGATGTAATTGCTTTGGGCAGTTATCCGATTGATCTTCATAATCCAAAGGGTAAAGGAACTATACTTAGAAAAATTAAGCCTGGGTCGGCCTATAGTATTCCATTGCGTAGTTTAATTCCTTTGAAGGTTGAGAATTTATTGGTTGCTGGGCGTTGTATTTCTGGAACTCACATTGCGAATGCTTCTTACCGTACTATGCCTATTTGTACAGCTACCGGTCACGCGGCTGGAGTGTGTGCTGCTATAGCGGCAAAAAATGATCAGTTGCCAAGAAAAGTGGATTATCGCTTAGTTCAGAGTGAACTGTTAAAACAGGAAGCTATCTTAGACATTAATTAAAATTAGTCAAAGTTTTAGGGTTTCAGAGTGGAATGGAGTTTACTCTTTTTACTTAGATGATCTTCGGTTTCTTATACTAATACGTTCATGGGTAGGGTGGATGTGGTTTATGCCATAATACATGGTTACTACAAAAAGAAACACAAATACTACTTCAACTAGAGCGATGATGATAAACGTGTTCTGTCTGCTTTGACGAATTTCCTCAATAAAGGAGGCGTTGCCACTGGTTTGATGTCCCGGAAGGATTTCTCTGTATATTGTTTCTAATTCGCTGGTCCCTTGAAGATATAGTGCAACAGGGGGAGTAACTAACGCTATGACTAAAAAGACGCCTGCTAGGGCGAATATCTTTTTGTAGTGCATAAAAATCGCTCAAGTATATTCTCTCAAAGAGGGTAATAAATCCTTCAAGAATTGTGGTGGTGGGCCGTACCGGATTTGAACCGGTGATCTTCGCCGCGTGAGGGCGACGTCCTAGCCAGCTAGACTAACGGCCCGCTTTGGATTGAAAATACATAGCAGACTTTCATAAAGCCTTTCCCATTACATCGCAAATAAGGTTGGGTATTTGTGGATTAGAAATGCTAAATTATGGGAGTTCTGAAGAACACAAGTCTGATGGTATTTTGGTCTTTGTATATTTCTTTGGCGGTGCAATAGTTAGTTATCTTTTGCTTAATCACACGATAATTTTTTGAGTATAATTAATGAGTGAATAATTACCGATTCACCGCTAATTTGAAGGTATGTCAAAAACAAATGTGTAAACATACGAAAACGTAAATAAGTAGCCGTGACACAGACTAAATAGCTCCCACTAATATGGGTGCACCCAGGATGATGTGCCGAGGTAGCTCAGCCTGGGAGAGCGCTCGGCTGAAGACCGAGTTGTCGCATGTTCAAACCCTGCCCTCGGCACCAC
>JAAZFA010000038.1 GCA_012511995.1 Thermoproteota archaeon
CTTAATTTTATCATTCAGTTCCGCGGCTTAGACACTTATAACTATTCCATAACTGACTGGATCGTAGAGGCTCACCAAAAATATGGTAAACCATTCTTAGGCATTTACCGCTATGATGAACCAGGCGGGCGCCAACTGGACGGAGATAGTGCCACTAAACTACTTAACCAATCAATAACTGACCCAAATGCAACATATCAGCAAGTAGCAGACGCCTATGTAGGTAACCTCTCATACTTCCCCCGCCACTACCTACAGTTTACGCCGCAAATGTTTACCGCCGACTATGCCCTTTACTGGTATGACTACAAAGCAAACTACAGCGCGGTGTTTTGCGAATTCGTCGGAAATGAAAGCAGAGAACGCCACATAGGGTTATGCCGAGGCGCCGCAAATGCTTTTAACAAAGACTGGGGCAGCATAATTACATGGAAGTACAATCAAGAACCCTATCTACAAAGCGGTGCAGAGCTTTACGACGATTTAGCTTTAGCGTACAGTGCCGGCTCTAAGTATGCTGTTGTTTTTAGTTATCCTCAAACGGGCCCATATGGTACTTTGACCGAAGATCACTTTGATGCATTGCGCCACTTCTGGAATACGCTATCAATTAACCCGAGTAGATTTGGAGAAAACAAGGCTGAGGCAGCTTATGTGGTGCCGGTGGATTATGGATTTGGTTTTCGTAGCGCGACAGATACGATCTGGGGTCTTTTCCCTGCTGATGATCTCTCTGCAAAAATCTATGAAGACATCGAAACCTTAACTGCACAGTATGGTGCTAAACTAGATATCCTTTATGATGAAGATGAAGTAATACTGAATAATTATTCTAATGTGTATTTCTGGAATCAAACAATAGGCTAACTGTAGGTGTTGACGCCCAAGCAAGTATTAAAAAATAAATCAAACATAGACTCTTTTTTAGCTGTTTCAGATTTCGGATGCAGCCTAAATGCGTATTGAACTGATAGTTAATGTTTAAGTGCAAAAAAGAAAAATATGAATATGCCCAACAGTAAGATGTATGTAAATAGTGATTTATCTTGTCAGCAAAAACCCCAGTAAACATTAACCAATCCATTCGACTATTACAACCAATGCATACTGTCCTTGTTTCATGCCAAGGTAACTCTGCAAAACCAAACGTCACCACCCTAGCTTGGGCCATGCCAACCTCAATGCACCCACCTCTAATAGCCATAAGTATAGCTCCAGGTCGTCATAGCCACACACTTATTGAAGAAACCGGTGAATTCATAGTAAACATACCCACCCTTGAAACACTTCAAGCAGTGTACACCTGCGGCTCATTGTCTGGAAGAAGCTTTGACAAATTCAAGAAATGCATGCTCACCCCGCTACCCGGTAAGAAAGTTAAAGCTCCAGCTATCCGAGAATGCATCGCACACATAGAATGCGAAGTCGACGACCAAATTACCACAGGCGACCATACAATCTTTGTAGGAAAAATCTTAGATGCATACGTTGACCAAGGAGCATGGACCGATGCAGGATATGACCTCAAACGCACGCATCATCTCTTCCATCTAGGCGGGAATAATTTTGCAATTCTTAATCCAAAAAACTACAAAGCTTAAACATTTTTTTACTAAAAATGAAAAAGTGCTTGTTAGCATCAAGTCAAACTTAATTCAGGTCCAAGCCTACATCGTTTTTTATTTCCAGCTCTCACGTCTTCTTGACCATGCGTGCTTTTCATTATCAAGACTTTGATTTCTATTTTCAACACGGCTTCTTGGTTCTGTTCGCTTGGTTCTATGCTTACTTAAACATTCCCGACAATAGACAGGTTTACCTGCAGTGGGTTTAAAAGGGACAGTAGCTGCCTTGCCGCAGTCGCTGCATTTTACTTCGGTTGAAACTTTTTCAGACATTCTTTAGTATATCCTGTTAATTTGGCTATGAAAAATAGCGAGTGAATTAACGAAGATGTTAGACGCTTTTCATGGACTTAAACATTTGCGTATATAACGTCCACTATTAAAGTGAAACGTTTATTATATAAGAAGAATGCGCCGATATAGTTATTCTTCAGAATCCTCTATAACTATTCCGCGTATCCTTCTACCGCCAATACGTTCTTTCCACTTTTTAGTAGATTCTTTTACTCTTTTTTCATTTTGGTCAGACATTTGACACTCCAAAAATAATTTGTTCATTATCGATTTAGCGACAAAACCATTTTCAAATCATTCTTCAATAAACCAATATTTCCATTCTCAAAATGATTTTTTGCACTCTTAGCGACGGCTCTTACTTTACAAAGGTCACCAACTTTTTCGCCGCAATTAGATATCTCTATCAGAACTTTACCACATTTTTTTTGGCATTTATTGTTTGCAGAGTTCACTATTGCCAAGTATAAGTCCTGAATGTCAAAAGGAGGCATATAGTCATCTGAAGCGTACTGGATTTTTTGTTTATTCATCTCTTCTAATGCAGCGTCAGTAAATTGCTTACTTATCAAAATCGCAGAATCAAAATGCTCTTTCTCAATTGTTGATTCTAAATTTTTGATATCGCGAATACTAATGTACTCATTAGCCAATGGATCAATTATTCGCAAGAGTACTTTCCTATCTAGACTGTCGGTCGCAGTTACATCAAGCCCAAAAGATTTCTTCTCTCTTTGCGGATTCTTATAACCACGTACAGCCATAATCAAATTTAATTTATTCTCGCTCATACCAAATTTACCCGCTAAAATTCTCCGAAATCTTTTTCGTTAAAAACATAATCTTCCAGAAGAACTTTCCCAGATTTTATAACAACTCTATACTGTGCTTCACAAACAGGACAACTAATAGTGTCCCCACTGTTGGGAACTTTTGAAAAGAAATTTTTGCATTCAGAACATTTTAAATTTATTTTTCTACCTCCATTACATTGTAAGGTAATTATGGCTTCTTAGCCAATCAGATTGATTCTTTCGGTAACGCCAAAATATGTCCCCTCTTGTATCAGCCTGGAAATCCCAAGGAGAAACCAAAACGATGTCGCCTTCTCTTATCCAAACTCGTCTTTTTAACTTACCTCTGACTCTGCATAGTCGCTCTTTTCCATCCTGGCATTTTACAGTAATTCTATCGGCTCCAAGCATTTTTACAGCTATACCCAGCACATCATTGCAGGACGGCAAAACCATGTTATCTAAATTACTTTCATTTCTAATTTTTCTTTTACCCATATTTAACCCTCTACTCAGAATAATCCGGAGAAAAAGTGAATAGTACAACGATTTCCCTAAAGCATTCTTACATCATAATGGCATAGGGAGCTATATTAGTGTATTCACAGAAAAACTGTTTTTTAGCTTTAAATAGCAAGAGAAAACTATTTTCGCCATTTTATTTTATATAACCTCTTTTATACACCTTTTTAAAAAAATAATCTTTTAGTCAATACTTATTAGCCAGGCTGAAGTTAGCTGTAATGAAAAGTTTCTCTTATCCTCTTGGAGTTGCCTGATTGAATAATTGATTCTTTTCTAAATAAACCAGAGGCAATAAAATTTGTGTATATTAAGAGCGGGTTTAGTTAAAAACTGTCGAAGATGTAAATCATCGGTACGTACTCACTGTACTTATAGAAAGAAAACTACAAAGAAAACTTACGTAAACACAGTAAAGAAAAAAGAAACACGTTAATCGCCAACTTTTAATTTTTTTTAATTAGCTCAATAATTCTGACGCACATATCTTGTTTTAAGACAATCACTACACAAGTTCTTTCGATATTTCCGTATTTTATGCGGTTGATACGTTTTTTTGCACTGGCTACATTTAACAGTATTAACTTGTTTTGGGTCAATCAGCTTAATTCTACGCTCAAGCTCAACTCTTACCTCAACGTCAGATTCAGTCTTTAGAGCATTATTTAGAAGTTTTAAGGCTAACTCTAAACTTTTCTCTCCAAAGAGTTCACTAAATTGACTACTGTTGTGACTTTTTCTTTGACTTAACTTGATTGGTAACATACAAATAAAATTCGCTGGGTACCTCTTAGACTTGTTAGAATCTACTACTGCGAAACGATACGCACATCCCGAATTCCGTACTTCTCCTTCACATTTGAAGGCTTGCAACTTACACTCCATAAAATCAACACATGAAATTAAGTAAATGTAGGGTATCTTCCTAATAACTGTGTTTTTTAATTTAACAATTATGATGAATAAACAAGCATCTAAAAAATAAAATAATAGAAAAAACCCACCGAACATTAAGAAAAGAAGACTATTCAGTCGGCTTGTTTTTTGTTGTCCTTACTTAACCTAAGTTTAGCCGTTAGTATCTTCTCCGTAGCAAACAACCGCGATGCCACATACATAATCACCACAGTAAAAGCTAGAACATACACGATACCTAAGATAACTGTTAAGTAGTCACCAGTAACCACAGCTTTAGATGCAATACTTGGGTGACTGTAGGGAATCGCATAGAACACTCCCTGCAACACAAGCGGTAACGACTGAATATCCAGATACATCAACGCCATTGAAGGTAAAAAAATGAGGGGATAAATGTAACCAACTAATGCCTGTGCACCGCGCACGTTTTCACTAAACGCAGACATAACAACCGCCAATGCAAGTGCAGATAACAAAGTAAAGAAGAGACTTATACCCAACAGTAAATAACCACTCATTGACGGAACTAAACCTAACTCAACTAAATTGACGCCACTACCTATGCTTCCAGCAATACCCGCAGTCATACTACCAAGCATGTAATTGTAACCAACCAAAACAGTAACCGCAGCTACACCCGCAACTATGACTGTGCTAGAAACTTTCCCCATCAAAATTGAAAAACGATCAACAGGCATCGTTAATAGCGTCTCTAAGGTTTTTTCTTCTTTCTCCATAGCAACACTAGTTGCAGCAATTTGCATAGCGTAAGTCAACATAATCATAATCGTAATGGGTAAAGCTATAGACTGTGTAAGAAGCAATGAACCTAAAATGCTTGAATCTACCCCTTCTTGGATTTCACCTTTAATAATGCTTGACTGCGAAGCAACTACCAAGTTAGGAGCGACAAGGCGATTGAAACCCTCTACTAAACCAATAGCACTTGCACCACCTATGCCGCTAAAAATTCCACCTCCGGCGTTAAAGACACCATACATTGTTACTCGAGCCGTTATATTATATTCACCTGAAACATGACGAGTGAGGTTCTCACTAAAGCCCTGAGGAACCAACATTAACATTGTAGAATTGTTTTTATATAGTAATCCTTGGTCAACTACGTGTTGCGGCGTAGTATTGTTAATGATTACAACATTCATGCTGTTATTGACATAGTTGATGAAGGTACTGCTCCATTCACCACCATCATTGTCCACTATGACCAAGTTAGCATGGCGCGCTTCAGACTGTGCTGTTTCTACTGCGTAACCCATAACTAAACCTAAGACTGGGAACATAACCAGCGGCAGAACAATCATGCCTATGAGGATCTTTGGGTCACGCATCAATTCTTTGAGCTCTTTAACTAAAATACTCGTGAAACCCTTAAGCATAGCCAACCACCTTTGCAAAAACTTCCTCAAGGTTTTCACTGTTATAACGTGCTTTGAGTTCTTTAGGTTCCCCTTCCATCACAAGATGACCTTTGTTGATAAAGGCAACCCTGTTACAGAGAAACTCTACCTCGAGCATATTGTGACTGCTCAAAAGCACCGTTACACCATGATCTTTGACATAGCGTTTAACGATCTCACGAATATGGTAAGCGTGCATAACATCCAAGCCACTTGTCGGCTCATCCAAAACAGCTAATTTTGGTTTAGTCATCAAAGCTCTAGCAACTAAAAGGCGACGTTTCATGCCTTTACTGTAAGTTTTTGCTTTATCCTTTAAGCGATCCCCTAAACCACAGATAGCCGCAGCCTCAGCAACAACATTTTTTATATTCACACCAAAACCAGTTTGAAGTTTAGCCATAAACTCAAGATACTCCCAACCTGTGAGGTTAGGATAAGCACCTGATTCTTCAGGAAGATATGAAATTATTTGTCGTGTCTTATCAGGTGCTCTAACGGCATCCTGTCCATAAATCAAAATTGTCCCTGATGTTGGTTTTATCAGTGTACAAACCATACGGATAGTAGTTGTTTTTCCTGCACCATTAGGTCCAATTAAACCAAAAATTTCTCCAGGCTTAATATGGAAACTAACACCATCAAGAGCCATGATTTGACCAAACTGTTTAGTTAGAGACTCTACTTCCACTGCTAAACGCAAATACCCGCTCTCCGCCTATTCTACTTAAAATATCCTTTTAGGCTTATTGGTTAAAAAGTCTATACATGAATTGCTCGTTGTTGCTTTAGCTTCTTAATTTGGCTTGATCTCATACGATAAGATAAGTATGAACTAAAGGTTAAAAAAACACCAAAAGCAAAAACCTGTACAATTACCCATATATCCAATGTTTTCCCAATCTCCCTTAATAAAAAGAATCTTCGATGCTGCGTTATTTAATTTTTCCATCAAACTAACGTAATTAAATGGAAGTAAAGTACATAAAAAATAAGAATACAAACACCCATATATACAAAGGGAATAATTTTGGAAAGAAAGGATGCAGTTAGTCTTGTCAAAGAAATTAACAAGGAATGCGAAAGCATACGGGGCACTTCTATTATGCTAAAGTTACCTGAAGAAACAGATGTGCTCTCTAAGGGGTATCAAGTGCATTTAATAATGACAGTTGATTTGGCTAAAATGCGTTGTCTTGAGGTAGTGGCAGGTCAATATGGCTACGTAGTTAAGTGTATCCCTGATAGGGGAATAGTTATAATTTATAAACCTGAAAAAGGCAAACCTGCTTTGCCAAGTGGTGGTCGAGCATAGAGACAATTAGACAAAATTACATCCATATAGAGTCTTGAGCGCTGGAAAAGGTTTATTTCACTCTATGCGGTTCTCATGTGAAATTGCAGACGGACAACCTTGTCCGTTGGGATGTGGCCGAGAGGCTGAACCGCAAACAAAAAATGCAAAAGTGAAAAAACATGGCATACAAATATATTGCCGAAGAATGGTCAAAACCAGAAGAAAGCTTCGTAGAAGCTCTAATGCGCCAACGCCTAATACTATGGCGTAAACAACCTTCAACAGTGCGCATTGAAAACCCAACCAGAGTCGACAAAGCAAGAAAACTTGGATATAAAGCCAAACAAGGCATCATAGTTGCAAGAACCAAAGTCCGCAGAGGAGGACTAAGAAAACTTCGGCCAAGATCAGGCAGACGCCCCAAGCGTATGGGTGTCAACAAATTTAAACCCGCAAAAAACCTTCGCTTAATCGCTGAAGAAAGAACCCAAAAACACTTCCCTAACTTAGAAGTACTAAACAGCTACTGGGTTGGAGAAGACGGCAGACACAAGTGGTTTGAAGTTATCCTTGTAGATACAAACGCACCGACCATAAAAACCGACAAAGACGTCGGTTGGATGACCGAGAAACAACATACAGGTCGTGTCTTTCGTAGTATGACAAGCGCAGGTAAAAGTGTAAGAGGCTTACGTCATCGTGGTGCAGGCGCGGAAAAAGTACGTCCTAGCCAAAGAAAAGGAGCTAAAAAACATCATGGTAAAAAACGCCAACGTAAGGGAGATGGTCCATACTAAATGCACCACATAAAACCTACATTTATCTCCCGAAAAGGTAAACAGAAAAAAGGCAAAGGTTTCAGCATAAACGAATTAAAAGCTGCCGGCATCAGCAAACAGGAAGCAAGAAAAGCAGGTTTACCAGTTGACGTACGACGCAAAAGTGAGCACGAAGAAAACGTCGCCGCTATAAAAAGTCATGTAAAGAAAACAAAAGCCTAAACCGTGAATCATATAGCACTCAATTTTTTTGAGTACTCCAAACTTTTTCTTAACTAGACTCTAAACAACACTTTTAACTTCAAAAAGGGAAAAGAGACTGGTACATTCTCTTGTATAATTGTGGATGTTTTCTAACTAGTAGATATAATCATCATACAAACTACGATTGTGACAGACCTGTGATTGCCGGCAAGAAGTATTGATCAGTCACAGATGATGTTTCATCAGAAGAACTATAGTAAGAATTAGAATCTACAACGGTTGCAATCGTAGATGCAGTACTGTCAATTCACTTGGTCCTTTA
>JAAZFA010000039.1 GCA_012511995.1 Thermoproteota archaeon
ATACAATATTCCAAAAGTAATATAATCAACCCAACAAATTATTAACACCATGTTTCCCACCCTTAAAGACATCGCTAAACGTCGCAGACAACTAGGATTAAAACAATCCGAACTAGCCAAAGCAGCTGGCGTAAGTCAATCCCTAATAGCAAAACTTGAAGCTGGCACCATAGAGTCTTCATACACCAAAGTAAAAACCATTTTCGATGTACTCGAACGATTTGAATTCAAAACCAAAGTTCAAACAGAAAAACTCGTACATAAAGAAGTAATCAGTGCACAAAAAAACCAACCTATCTCAGAAGTTGTCAAAATCATGGAAGAAAACGGTATCTCTCAAATCCCAATTTTTGACGGAAAACAGCCCGTTGGATGCATTTCTGAAAAAGCAATCCTACACCAAATTTTAGCTGGCCAAGACCTAGAAGAGATTTCTAAACAACATGCAGAAATAATCATGGAAGAAGCACTCCCACAAATTAACGAAGACGCACCACTATCATTGATCAGCAGCTTATTACAATCCTATTCAGCAGTGCTAGTTGCTAAAAAAGGGGAAATCATTGGAATAATTACGAAAGCTGACCTGCTTAGAATGCTTTGAGCAACAACCTATAACCTACAATACCGCAATATTCAGGAAAAACAAACACAGTAAAATCTTTAAGGACAATAAAAAAACGATATATGGAGTTGAATCGATGAAAACCAACAACAACGTCATAGAAACAATAGGCAAAACACCTCTCATACGCATAAACAAACTCACTAAAGACCTCAAAGCCACGATATTAGCCAAAGCCGAATCACGCAACCCCAGCGGCAGCGTAAAGGACCGCATCGCAGCAGCCATGATAGAAGAAGCAGAAAAACAAGGCAGTCTAAAACCCGGAGCAACACTTGTCGAACCCACCTCAGGAAACACCGGCATCGGACTATCCATGGTCGCAGCCGTCAAAGGCTATAAACTCATCCTAACCATGCCCGAAACCATGAGCATAGAACGCCGCAACTTACTCAAAGCATACGGTGCCCAACTAATCCTCACACCCGGGTCCGCAGGTATGAACGGCGCCATCAAAAAAGCTGAAGAAATCGCCATCCAAATCCCCAACAGCTTCATGCCCCAGCAATTCAAGAACCTTTCTAATCCCAAAATCCACCGTGAAACCACTGGACCAGAAATCTGGCAAGACACAGACGGCAAAGTAGACATATTCGTTGCAGGCGTTGGCACAGGCGGAACCATCACAGGAGTAGCCCAATACATCAAACCAAAAAAACCTGAATTAAGAACAATAGCAGTCGAACCAGCAGCCTCTCCAGTACTTAGCGGCGGTCAAAAAGGACCACATAAAATCCAAGGAATAGGCGCAGGATTCAAGCCAGACACGCTACAGATAAACCTCATAGATGAAATAATTAAGGTCACAGACAATGATGCCCTTAGAACCGCGCGGCTCCTTGCACAAAAAGAGGGTATGCTTGTCGGAGTCTCCTCAGGAGCAGCAACATGGGCGGCAATCGAAGTTGCAAAGCGTTCCGAAAACAAGGACAAACTCATCGTTGTTATACTACCAGACACTGGAGAGCGGTACCTAAGCACCCCACTATTTCAGTAGACCACTCTCTAATCCACCTCATTTATTTATCTTCCACTACAATTATCTTATATCCGCCTAAATTACAAGTAATAAGTCACGGAAGAGAGATGCATGAATCCAAAAACAAATCAACAGCGTCCAAAAGAATGCAATGAATGCATTGAAAAAAAGCTAGACAGCAACTGCTGGAACCCAGACCGCATGATCACCGCCCTCATGAAAAATAACTGCACTGTTGAAACAGACTGGGTTGTCAAAGGCTTACCTAATCTTGTAGATAACTTGACAGATAGTTATCGAAAAATCGGCGGTATGGATCATCTCGAAGGTCGTGATTTACCCTCTAAAAAAGTCGTCATCGAAGTACTTGAAGATCTACTTGTGGTTCTTTTCCCTGGCTACCTAGGCGATAACGAAATCACAAAAGACAATATCAAGTATCACTTAGGTACCAAACTAACATCAATTTACACAAACATGACACATGAAGTTGAAAAAAGCTTAAAATATATTTGTAGAAAAATAAGTGAATGCCCACAAGACATCTGCCAAAAACGTGCCCATGTCGTTGTTCGAGAATTCCTTGAAAAGTTGCCTATAATCCGATCTGAATTAAGCGGTGACATACAAGCAGCCTATAGCGGTGATCCTGCAGCGGTCAGTAACGAAGAAGTTATCCTAAGCTACCCGTGTGTATTAGCTATCACCACTTACCGTATCGCTCATGAACTTTATCAAAACGGTGTACCACTAATTCCACGAATTATGAGTGAACATATGCATTCACTAACTGGTATCGATATACACCCAGGCGCAAAAATCGGAAAAAACTTCTTCATAGACCACGGAACTGGTGTAGTCATCGGTGAAACAGCCGAAATCGGAAACAACGTAAAACTTTACCAAGGTGTAACCTTAGGTGCACTTAGCTTCCCCAAAGACGAGAAAGGCAACATCATAAAAGGTCGTAAACGCCATCCTACAGTCGGCAACAACGTCGTCATCTACTCAGGCGCCACCCTTCTTGGTGCAGAAACTATTGTAGGCAACAACGTGATTATCGGAGGAAACGTATGGTTGACTGGACCTGTAGCTTCAGGCACAAAAATTACAATCGCTGCTCCTGAACAAAAGTACAAAACGGAAAATCACTAAAAAATGGAAAATTAATCAAAGTAAATAGATTAATTTTCTAAGCAGAAAAGTTCAACAATATCGTAATTTCTTGCATTATAATGCTTCTGAATAACACTGAACCAAATGAGCAGCTACTCTACGGCAAACCACATACTGCTTAATAACTAAAAGTAAAGTATATTAAACTAGATGGTTCTTTCACAATTAGGATTTTTGGTGATATTATGGAGAAAATAAAAACGTTTACCCTACCCAAACTACCATACGAATACGACGCCTTAGTCCCTTACATTTCGGAAGAACAACTTAAACTACATCACGTCAAGCACCATCAAACTTATGTTAATGGAGCAAACACTGCTTTCGAAAAAATAGATAAAGCCCGCCAAGACAATGTCGACATAGATGCTAAAGCATTATTGAAAGATTTGTCATTTAATATCGGTGGACATCTTCTGCATTCCATATTTTGGGAAAACATGGCACCACCAAATAAAGGCGGAGGTGGAGACCCTAGTGGATCGATAGCCGATGTTTTAAACAAAGAATTCGGTAGTTATGACCGGTTTAAAAAAGAATTCACTGCAGCAGCCAAAACCGTTGAAGGCTCAGGTTGGGCCGTACTTGCCATGCACCCATGCATAGGACGACCCCTGATCATGCAAATAGAAAAGCACAACGTCAATGTCTATCCAACATTCAACATTCTAATGGTACTTGATGTCTGGGAACATGCATATTATGTTGATCACAAGAATGATCGACCAAAGTTCATAGATGCTTTCTGGAATGTTTTGAACTGGGATAGAGTTAATAAAAACTTGGACCTTGTAAAGTAAGCCCTCTTGCTTACTTCCTTATTTTCTTTTTACTTGATGGAGGAAGTTTAATTGCAACCATTGTACACTGTATCTTACAAGCTAAGCATTGAATACAATCTTTTTCTCTGGCAGGATCAGCTTTTCTTTGAGAAAGCGGATGTTCTGGAGTATCAAACATATTATAGAACGTCACTAACAAACATCAGCGCATATACCGTCACTAACGCAGATATCCCAGTTTACAGCAACATATGTTTCATGTGTGCCTAAAGTTTTCGGAGGTTTAACTGGACCCCCAAACATTGTGCTCATTATGCCCACTTACAACAGAACATTTATTTTGAAAAACATCAGCAACAGGCAAATAGGTCCACCATTAAAATTCGGAATTCCAGAAATATTGATTTCTGCTTCTCAATTAATCAAATTCTGTTTTCTAAAAATACATTGAGGTGAGTATATTTACAATTTACCAAAGGGCATGCGGTATGCTACTTTAGCCGAGCGTAAAGAATTCTATACAAAAGAGTTCAAAATAGGTAGCCTAGCTAACTGGTTTGGGGACAAAATGGATAGAACTAAATTTGCATTAATTATGGGGAAACACACCAACATTTTCTTGGATAAATACAAAAAAGACATTTCAACTACCATAATAATAGATCAATATAATGGTTTAACAGATATACGAAAGCAAATCATAGATTTCTTGCCTGAAGCAGTCTACTATGATCGAAACCGCTATGATGAAACTGGGCAAAAAATTGGTCAGGAACTCGCCTTCGATCTCGATCCAGAAAACATCAACTGCCCAATCCACGGCACGTTAGAAGATAAAATAAAGCGAGGTCAAGGACTAAGTTTCTGTAAAATAGAATTAGAAATGGTGCGGAAAAAAACAAATAAACTATACAAGTATCTAGAGGGAACCTTCTCAGCCATGCGCATAGTCTACTCTGGCAGAGGTTTCCACTTACACGTTTTAGACGAGTGTTCCTATGGACTTAACACTAAGCAACGATTAAAGCTAGCAAGAGAAGTAAAACATGCAGGCTTTCCTATCGACGAGTGGGTTACCTCAGGCGAGCACCGTCTAATTAGACTGCCTTATAGTCTTAATGGATTGGTGTCAAGAATTGTTTTGCCGTTAGAGAAGAGAGAGATAGAAAGGTTTAACGCAATCTATGACCACCGGTGCATACCAAAGTTTCTGGATAAATCAAGTTTTAACGGACGTTCTGTTTAACCCCTGTATTGCTATACTGTTTTTTTCTTCCATTAACTATGTATTTTTGATATTTACCTTAATGGTTTTTTAATCTGCGCATACAATTGAAAGGTTTATTTGTTAACAATTCTCAATACAAGATATAGTTGAGGTTTACTTTATGGAACAATTTGATATTATCGTAATTGGATCAGGCTCAGGAATGCTTGTTGCTTCTGCTGCTGTTGAAGCAGGTTACAATACAGCATTAGTTGAAGGTGGTAAGATGGGAGGCACCTGTATTAACGTTGGTTGTGTACCCTCAAAAATGCTTATTCACCCAGCCGATATTCTACAAACCATTATAGAAGCAGACAGGATAGGCATCAAAGCAACTATCAACCAAGTTGATTTTCAAAATATTATGAACCGCATGCATACCTTAGTCCAACATGACACAAAACACCAAGCCGCTGCAGTTCAAGCGACACCTGGAATAACATGGTTCAAAGAGCATGGCGAATTCATAGCAGATTATACCATGCAGGTGGGAACTCACACCATAAAAGCTAAAACCATATTCATCGCTTCAGGCTCACGTACTGCACTGCCACTAATCAAAGGAATAGAAAACACTGATTACTTGACCAGTGACACTGTTTTAGAGCTTAAGACCCAGCCAAAGAGTATTATTATTGTTGGCGGTGGTTACATCGGAATGGAATATGGTCATTTCTTTTCAGCTATAGGTACCAAAACCACCGTTATACAGAGGTCTGACCGTATAGTACCTGAAGAAGAACCCGAAGTTTCAGATTTATTAAAAACCCAAATGAGAAAACGCATAAACATTCTTACAGGCCATGAAGCAGTAGAGGCTAAACAGCAGGGGGATTTAAAAACACTTGTTGCTCGAAACCGAAGTGGTATCCAGCATGAATTCACGGCTGAAGCACTCATGATTGCCACTGGTCGAGTCTCTAATGCCGATTTACTCAAACCAGAAAAAACAGGAATAAAAGCCAACAATCATGGGTTCATAGAAGTTAACGAATTCCTAGAAACCAGCAAGAAGCATATTTACGCTTTTGGCGATGCTATCGGGAAACAAATGTTTAAGCATGCAGCTAATTTTGAAGCGGGTATCGTGTGGCATAATGCTACCCATGATCATAAAGTCCCAATGGATTTTTTACCGACACCGCGCGGAGTTTTTACATATCCTCAAATTGCAGCTGTAGGCTTCAAAGAACAAGAAGCAAAACAACACTACAATGTCTTAGTCGGCAAAGCATTCTACAGAGACACAGCTATGGGCGTCGCGATGGGTTCACCTGAGGGCTTTGTAAAAGTCATCGTAGAAAAAGAAACAGGCAAAATTTTAGGCGCACACATCATTGGACCAGAAGCAACCAACATTATACAAGAAATCACCAATGTTATGACCTCGGGCAGCGATTATAGTGCAATTCTTCGAGGTATGCATATTCACCCAGCACTTAATGAAGTTGTACAGAATGCTTTTGGGGCACTTCAAGAACCTGAAAAACAGCCTGAACTATAGACAAGGGGGCTTTTTCAGAAATTTTTCCTGCAATAAGAACTCTATTTTGTGAAAAACATAATGGATCTCTCGATGAATTTCATAATAACATGTAAGTAACAAAGAAATAACCTATAAAGACACATTACAAGCTGACAGAGCTAACCATTAAAGAGCAATCTATAGCTTTTCAGTAACATATTCTTTAGCGAAACCAGCTAAGAACTCCACATTAAGCCTTGATAAATAAACAAACGTTTTAAAACTCGAATTAGACAAAGCAGCAAAGGGTGTAAAAATCAACCGTGCCACAGTCCTACGTAACAATTTATACAAACCAAAATGCCCATAGCGACGATAGGAAATACCAACGATAACATAATTTTTTGAGGTCCCGAGATGAGTAGCACCGAGAAA
>JAAZFA010000331.1 GCA_012511995.1 Thermoproteota archaeon
AGCGCCTTAAGCAGATTTAAGAATTCATCTAGTTCTTCCTCACTGGTCATGTCCAAAAATTTGCCTCCACTTTTACGGTCCATGCGCATGGCTGCAATGCATCTGTGTGTCGTCTTGTAGAGCATGCCCGCATATAATACAGCGAATTCTTACGATTGGCAACCAACCCATGAGGGCAAAATTATAGTTAATGGCGGACCAGTCGAGTTTACAGTGCAAGACCCAAAAGATAGGCACCAAATAATCAACATGACAATCAATAGTTCATATTCATTTAGTGTTCCAGCTACTGAGGACTACAAATTTGTTTTTCACAATGTGGGCAGTCAGCAAGCAAGAGTAACCTTAAAATATGAAACAAATGTGACATATATGGTTCCGCTAATTATAGGCTCAGTTGCACTGTTAGTTACTACTCTTCCAGGAACCGTTCTAATCGTGAAGGGGCTTAAAGGCAAAAAGCAGCTTGCTTCGATACCGCTAAAATAATCAATAGCCTTGACAAACAAGATAACATACTCTCGCTGGAAATAGCTACATGGGTCAGAATAAACGACGGGAATCTATGATGCAACCGTTTATGCGCAGGACGCGTTGAAAATATTGACGTTACACAAACTGTCACCTTCCCGGTTGCTTCTAAACCCGAATCTTTCTTAGTTGCCCCTATTGCAGCCACATTAGGCCTAACATTGTGATTGTTGATACAGCGCGATTTTTCCATTCTAGAAGAAAAAATCAATCTGTGCACCAGAACAGGAACTTTTGTCTAAAGTAGCAAGTCAACCATTTTTTATCAGCATAGTGATTTTTTCATAATTGGCGTTTCTTATAGCATCGTGTAGCCAGAGGTTTTCCCGAAAGGTCGGTGGCAGCTGACAGTGAACTCTTTTTTGACCCTTGAATGATTGTTTACGGCAAAGGCTTCTTTGGGTGCACTTATTGAACTGTCGCCGCCCTGAATCATTAGCGGGTGCCTCCAAAACGTCTCCGCTCAAGATAAGTGTTCCCCGGACAAGAACCTCCCATGCGTACAATGCCTATTGGCAAAACTGTTGCGTTTACACGAAATGTCGGTGCCATCAGCGAGTTGCAACTTTGTAAACTTGCATAAATACAGGTCCTTTGGGTAAGTGTCGGTTATTGTGCAGTTTTTTGGTGAAGGATTACTGTGGTAAGGGTGGTATCTGAGAATGTATGGGGGCTTAAACGAATTGTTTGCTGAGCTTATTGATGGTTGCTTCCTTTGGGCTGGAATTTTGAGTATGTATCGCTGTAAGCTAACTGGTTAATCGGCTTCTTATCCTTCAAAGTCTGTTCAGAACAGAACCCGCACCAAAAAACACTATCCATAAACTGAAGAGCATACGCTGTAGTTGATTGGTGAACGGTGAATTTGGTAAATTTAAAAATAGTAGAGTAAAAAAGGGGAAAAAATGGTGTTTTTTAACGTGAGCATTGGTGAGGCCGCTGGGATTTGAACCCAGGATCGCATGCACCCCAAGCATGTATCCTAATCCATGCTAGACGACGGCCCCACATACATACTTCTTTACTAAACGACCCTTGAGGTGATAACCATCTCGGTAAG
>JAAZFA010000332.1 GCA_012511995.1 Thermoproteota archaeon
TCGCATGAGAGCGGATTTTGTAACAGAGGTTGCAAGGCAAAACGGAATTGAGCAGGTAGACTTGATTGAAAAGGATTTAATTCTCCATCAGATCTTGACAGATCTTTCCCAAAACGAGTTTTTTTCCAATAATTTTGTTTTCAAAGGAGGCACTTGTTTAACTAAGTGTTATCTTGGTTACTATAGGTTTTCAGAAGACATAGACTTTACTTGGAAAGATCAGGCGGTTTTCGAATGTAAGTCTCAGATGAACATTCGGAGGTTGCTGTCAGAGGTCATAGACAAGGCAGGGGGAATCTTTGAGGGGGTAGCAAAGAAGAGGGTGTTAGATTTTAAATGTGAAAAACACAACAGACACTATGTCGAGCTTGGCGGAAGCAACAAGATGTGCACATTCAAGATATGGTATCATGCAGAGACTCTAAACGTAGAAAGCTTTGTTAAAGTACAGATGAACTTCGTTGAGAAACTAATCTTTGCGCCACAGAAGAGTAAGCTTAGCGCGTTACAATGCAAACAAAGCAGCGAGTTATCTTTCTTGTTCCCCGAATACTCAGAGTATTGCCAAACGATTAGTTTTAATGTATATGACACCCGTGAGATACTTTGTGAGAAGGTACGCTCGATTCTTACAAGGGAAGGATTCAAAGCGCGCGATTTTCTTGATGTTTACTTAATCTGCAAGAAATACGGCTTAAATCTAGAGGACTTAGTTGGTCCGGTTGTGGCTAAGATTTGCTTTGTGCTTGGCATCTATAAGAAATATCAGGAGAACTTTGAGGCTAAGAAAACAATGCTGGCTTCAGAACCGTTTAGGTGGGGCGAAGAAAAAAGGCTTCTGCTTCATAAGATTGACGGGGAAGAATTCGATGAGTTCTTGGGACAATTTCCAGCCGTTTCTCAAGAAAGTGATTGATAGATTAGGGTCGTCTTAGTTGGCGCAATACATCTAATGGTAAATCAAGAGCCACTTCGCTAAAAGAAATTGGAAAAAATTGTTTGTCTTTTTTATTCACATCTTAGAGTAATCTTGAAAGCTTTAGTTCTTGGTTGGTTTTGTGGTTTTAGAGTTGTTGTGTGGTGTTGACATGTTAGGTTTTTTAAATCAACCCAAACTAAACGGTAAGGTGAATAAAAACGGGGGTGTTTGTGGTGGGAAGGGTGTTTGATTGTAAAAAGCACGGCAACATCAAATGCCACGCCAGTTACCGGCGTATCGGCGTCATATTTTTTGTGAGTCTTTTGTGTAGTATCGTAGAAAATACTAGCTGTATCTGTTTTGAGTCGATGAAGGCGCTGACCCTCAATCTCTTTTCTGTAGTTATTTTTTTTTAAGTAACAGTAGGTTTTTAAAAGTAAATTGCCAAGACTATTTCTAATTTTATAAGGATTAATCATGCCTTGTTTGCTCTGATTTGTTTATCTGTGACATAGTCAAGAGTTAAGACATGTGGAAAGTCTTTCAAATTGTTTGGAGAAGTATTTTGGTTTGCAGGTTCACGAATTCATTTCATAGCAGGCTATAAAATTTGTCAACTGAGAGATCGATTTCTCCGATAATCGTGTGCACCATACCTTTTCCTATCAGTTTATGAGTGGGAACAACGACCATGACCTCGTTTTTTCTGCAACCGAATAAAGATAGGTATCGTTGTTGATCAGCAAGCCGCAAAACAATATGGCTACCTCTCTGATTGTTAATCGAATAACCGATAGATATGAGAGCCTTAATCACTTTGTCATAGTCAACAGGAGTTAACTTAGACAACTACTTGCACTGTTTCAATAGGAACTGGATCGCCATGCCCCTTTAACGCTTCAAGATATGCTTGTATCGCTTCCCTAACGTTTTTTAGCAGTTCCTGCCGATTTTTTCCCTCAGTAGCACAGCCAGGCAAGTCAGGAACTCTAGCGACTAGCACACCATCCTCATCCTGTTCAATAATCACATGATACTTTAGCATAATGTTGCATATGGGCTTGGAAATTCTTAAGTTTTCCTATCGATTTCCTTGAAAGATAAAAGTTAGAGCTTAAAGGTGCAATTGTTAGTTGACTGAATCAATATCGTAAATGTCCAGTTGCTATAAGACCAGACGTTAAAAAAAAATGAACAAAATTGGTTGTCTTTTTTACTCGCGTCTTAGGTAACCTTGAAAGCTTTAGTTATCGCATTATGTCAATGTTTAGTAGGGTAGTGATAGTACA
>JAAZFA010000040.1 GCA_012511995.1 Thermoproteota archaeon
GTAGTCTTTGGGTAAAACTAAAACTACTTCGCTACTTGTTTTTTCATTGTTTTTTCTTGGATGGGTTTTGGTGTCCTTCCAGAATTGTTCCATAGCTTTTAAGTGACCCTCTGATAGGGTACCATAGAGGTTGCCTTCTGGGTAAGTAGGATAATTAAATACTACAACGTATTTTGCGCCTGCACGATACGCCAATGTCATTTCGCCATAGATTTCTTTTGGAGTTCCCAGATACGGCGGTTCATAGTCGGTCCATGTGATTATGGCGCCCCAGTCTTTGCCCTGCATGTTTGCTGCTCCTCGGCAGAGTGCAATCTGCTGAGTTGAATTTAGTTTCCAGCCTAATTCTACAAAAACTGTGTCGTAGCCCGCTAGGTAATCCCACCAGTAAAGTGCGTAATCGGAGGTGAAGGTTGAGATGGTTTTGTTTTTTGCATCTATCATACTGTTGGAGAGCAATATGTTGTTGACAAACTGGTTTGCGGCGTCACTGTAGCCAGTAGCATTTTTGATGGGGTCTTGCTCATCAATCTGGTGTCCGCCCGGTTCATCCCTCAGATAAATACCCAGAAACTTGCCTTCCCACCGCTCTTTTGCTGTGTCGAGCCATGTTTGATGCCATGGATAAGCTATCCTTGAGATGAAGTCAAAGTAGACGATGAAGTTGAGGTTTGCTTGTGCTGCGTAGTCACAGACTTCGTTTAGGGCTGTTTCGTTGGTGGATAGATCATATGAGTTAATAACGAAAAAATTTGTAAAGTTTTTGACTTTATCTATTTGCGTTTTTGCTTCTTGTACAGTTTGTCCTCCAAAAGAGGCGCCAAAGTAGAATTCGTCTGTTTCGGCGCTTGTTTCCCAGTTGATACTTTGGGTGTAGATTAACGCTATACTAGCGATGATCATGATAGCAGTTAAAAGCAGTCCCTTATGCCTTGAAGTAACTTTTCTCAACCTCCTGTCCTATGGTACTTCTTGGTTTTTTCTTAAAGTATAATACAGCTACAAACAGTGACAGTAACACTGACACGCAAGCTATTGTTATGTAGAGTAAAGGTTTTTCGGCTAGGTGTAGGCTGGCTGTGTTTGTTGTTGGGTTGGGTGTTTGGGTTTGGACGGTTATGGTTGGTGTCGTTAAAGTTCCGTTAGGAAAATTAAAGGGTGGAAGTTGAGGGGGTATGTAGTTATAGTCTACGGTGAACTCTCTTTTTTTAGCCATTTCTACGCCATTGGCAGCGTATGAATACACAGTAAGTGTATGTGTTCCTTCAGACACATTTTCTAAGGATGCTTTTGCGCTGAAAGCATTACCCTGCATGAAGACGCCTTTTGTAGTGGTCCAGTAGTAGAGCCCATTCTCTTTTGTTAAATTGGCAAGTGTAATATTTATGCCTCCATCCAAGCTGTAACGAATAGAGGTGATATCTGCTTCGTTTGTTAAGACATTAACTCGAATTTGAAGTGGAATAGAGGCGGTTGAATGAACGCCTGGAACTGGGATGGGTGAAAAGATTTCTATGGATGGTGGCGGTGCATAGTTTGCGCTTGCTAAGTGACTGGATTGAAATGACATTCCCAACAGTATCGTAAGCGTTAGAATGGCGAGTATCGTCAATTTTTGCTGCTGCATGTTTCATTCGATATGATGCTTAATTTAATGGCTAAAAAGCGTTGTCGTCAAGCTTTCTTGACTAAACTGAACTAAAAAGTAGAACACTTTATGGAGGCAATAAATCTGTAGGGGTTGTAAGATCTCGGGAATTATAGGTTCTTAACTTGTGATGAGCGGTTTTTGCAAAAACCAGATAAGCAAAGTAACATTTATTTTTTTAATCATAAAACGGGTGTTAGCGGACAAGTAAATAGCAAAAAGGGTGCAAAAGTGAAAAACGTCTTGGCGATTATTGTTGTCATTACTTTAAATGTGCTAATCCATTTTGCTGTACAGTTAGGTTCCCTGTCAAACAATGATGATTCGGTTAAGCTGGATTATCTTGTTAAGACACCAAGGAACTAGTACACCATTGTATGCATACGTTAACCCGCTGGATCCTTGGCAGATTTATCTACCCCAAGCCAATTCCTAGACTTAACAACAGTCTTACCTGCAAACGTCAACTTTAATGCACCATCATACGGACAAATCTCAACACACCTAGCACAAAGAATACACCGTGATTCAGTGACATCGCCACCTTTCTTCTCATACATGTCAGTTGCTTGCGTTGGACACACACGTTTACACACACCACATTTAGTGCATTTATGCTCATTCTTCTCTAACTTAGTCAACGCTATCCATTTAAACGGCTTAAAAGAGCTAAACAAAGCAGCTAAGCCACCCATTGGACAGATTCGACACCATGCCCTTCGATAAACAAACGCCAAAATGGTCACAACAATCAATATTGTTACATTAATCGAAGTAAGATAGAAGCCACTTATCCAAAAGGGACCATAAACTATCTGTGAGACATAAGACCAATCCATAGCACCCACAGCACATTCAACAGCAATGCAGAGCGGTCTAGCAGGACAAACTAAACAAAAGGGTTCGTTAATGTTGCTAACTATACCAGCTTCGGTTCCCTCAGGGCCACCCGGTATCGTCCCAGGAATAATTTCGGTGCCAAAAATGGTATAAGAAGCAAAAATTACGCTCAACAACATAAACACTGCAATTATTATGTAGCTAACTTGCCCCAGTTTCTTGTTAGTCCTAACAGACGTATTCAGGTGCCTCAACCGTGTAGCCTTTCTAATACGGGTAAGAATGTCCTGATAAAGACCAAAAGGACAAAGCCAACCGCAAAAAGATCGACCTAAAACAACACAAGCTACAACAAGCATCCCCACGACAACAGCCAATTTCTCTAAACCAGACGTAGAATAATCGGCCTGATATCCACGCGGATAATCCCAAAAAGGATACACATAAGCCTGCAATTGCCAAATTGCACAAGTCACAGTACGACCATTAGGATAATAACACGCCAAAAACGGAACAGAAATCCCATCAGGAAACTGACTCCCTAAGATATCTATACCCAGCAATCGATTGCGAGGAGAAGGACCCAGCGGTTCAAAGATAGGTACATTAAAAGGACCAATGAGCAAACCCATAAAAACCGCAACAACAGCAGCGATTTGAATGAAAAAACGTAATGAACTAATCTTTCTAGTCTTATCCTTGGAAAGCTTAAGGATTAAAACTACACCGGCAATAACGATTAACGCGAACAAGCATACTACGAGATAAGGCGAGTTTTCAGTTACCATCCATTCTCCTCACTTTCTTAGTAATTACAGTAGCAACCAATACTGTCCCAATCACAACAGCTATTGTAGAGATGACAATTGAATGTTGAATATAAAAAGGTGTATTCTTATCTTTATCTGCATCAAAATTAAAATACATCACAGAGATATTGTCAACTTGATTATTTATAGCCAATGTGTTGTCCGATTGGAGCTTCCAGTTTCTGCCTTCAGCCAAAAAAACGTTGCCAGCAAGAGTAACCCACCATTCACTAAAATGAGTCAAAGCATTTAATCCAAAATCAAAAACTTGTCTACCTTCACCCTCAGCATTGTACCTAACCCCCACCCATAACCGACTATCAGCACTTGATGCATAGACAGAAAAAATCGTTATATTCGAATTCTCCATAGACACTTTAAGGTCACTTATACATTGAGAATCATTCAGAGTTAAACCAACAAAAATCCACCTACCATTCTCCATTTTAGCTGAAGAATATGCGCCGTCGTGAGCAAAACAAACTGTGCCATTAAGTTGAGGAAGACTAAAACGATCACCTGCTGAAAAAGACGAAAATGTTTGACTTTGTAGATACCCACAATGAGAAAAACAACTTAAGGTAAAAACCAACACGGCAATACTGCCAAACCGCATTTGTCTGCTATGAGGGATCCCCAAACTACATTCCTATATAGATTCATTACAGAAATTCTTGCTATAAGCTTTTTTAAAAAACAACTATAGGCGAAATTAAAGAAAAAAAAGAGTTTAAATTGTGAAGTCTTTCTCATCCAGATCTTGCTCTGGGGCTTTCTCTTCGGACTCATCTGTTTCTGGCGTTGGTCTTCTTTCGGGGGTATAGGGCACAACTGGAGCTGCAATTTTTTTGTTAGTACGTTTCACTATGAATATCGCTAACAATACTGCGATAACTGCAACACCGGCAATAACCGCAATGTAGATTAGAAGGCTGTCTATGCCTGCACCGTTTCTTGAGGTAGAGTTATTAGTCGATGTAGGGGTTGTGGTTGCAGTTGTTGAATCTTGAACTGTAATTGAATAACTCGCCGAATCCCAAGTAAAGCTATCGCCGTTATTATCAAAGCCATCAACAGCTATCATGTATGTGTGTGGTCCAATCGAAGCAGTAGCAGGTACAGTTATAGTAACCTTAGTAGAGTAAAGACCACCGCTCTCAACCGCTTTAGGGTTATCAGATAGATCTAGCGTGTAGTATTGACCTTCAGCTTGCCAATCAACATGAATACCTATACGATAGAGATATATTGTCACGGCGTTACTGCTCTCAAAGTTTACCGTGAGTTCCACCAAGCTACCCGGTGTAGGAGTAGGGGACCAGAACGCATTCGCTGTCGCTGAAATCGTAGTATTAGCCGCAGAAACTGAGCCTAAAGATACCAATATAACCATGAGAAAAGAAACAATAAATGCTACCTTTGATGTCTTCACCGAATCCCTCTTACCCCAAGTGTCACTCTGAAGGATATATATAATTTTTCCAAAATTTGCACCTAACACAAAAACAAAAGATAAACCAGACTCTCTCTACTTAAATGCAAAACAATA
>JAAZFA010000333.1 GCA_012511995.1 Thermoproteota archaeon
CTGCCAGTGTAAGCGTAGCTAAGTTGCCAGCCGATACCTCGGGCAGCTCTTCGCGCATCGCACCCATATCAACCGAGACGGCTTTAACTTCTATCTCGCTAAAACCTTCGATTACACGCAGTTTGTCGGTTTTTTTTATTTTTCCCGAGAAAAGCCTACCCGATGCAATCGTATCGCCTGCTCCATCGGCATACACGTTAGTAACGAACATAACCGCTGGGCCGTCGTCACTACAAGTCATCAATGATATGCCCACTTGAGAGTTCAAGCGGCCGGCCCATATACTGCCAATACGGTAACCCTGCGCCTCCCGTGGGTTAGGCACAGATCCAACAGCCATTTCGAAAATAGCTTCATAGACTGGCATAATTTTCTTGAGTTTGGCACTGTCGCCATTCTTGTAAGCTTTGATGATATCCGAAAACTTGACGCCACGCTGCTTCGCCATATCTACTGTGAAGCCCCAGCCGTACAATGCCGCGCCGAACGCCACATTTCCTTTTGCTGGGCTGATCTTCCACAGCGTCTTATACTGGTTTTCAGCATAGAGCTCGATTAGGTCGTTGAAGGTGCCGATTATGTGGTCTAGTTTCCTCTGGAGCTGCTCTTCGTTTAGTTGGAGCTCAGTAATTAGGCGGTCGATTTTGTTTATGAAAAGCACTGGCCGAACGCGTTCTTTGAGTGCTTGGCGCGTGAGAATCTCGGTTTGCGCCATAATTTCCTCGACTGCATCTACAACAACAACTACACCATCGATAACACGAAGCGCGCGGGTTACCTTGCCTGTGAAATCCACGTGCCCGGGTGTGTCAACCAAGTTGATGACGTATGATTCGCCATTTTGCTTGTAGAGCAACGTGATATTGGCGGTTTTTAAAGTAATCTTGCGCTTCTGCTCTTCCTCAAGGTAATCAAGCACTCGAGCCACGCCTGCCATCTGTGGTGAAAGCAACCCAGCGCCCACCAGAAGTGAATCCGCAAGTGTTGTTTTGCCGTGGTCGATATGTGCAATTATACCTATGTTGCGAACGCAGTCTTTGTTACCGATTAACTGCTGTATTTGACCAAATTGTCTGAACCGCGACATGTAAATCCACTGAGAACGGTATCCTTTGAAGAGTGGTGCCTATTATTCTTTTTACCACTTCTACCTTAGTTGTTGAAAGATAATACGTACATGCGGCGTGGAGGATCACCAAAGGTTGCGTCTAAATCAAATCGTCCAGTGCTGTTAAGTATGCTGTATACTGCCTGCTGGTTTAGAGGACTGCCATAATATATGGGAGTTGATTCATACTCATACAACAGCACGTATCGAGTGCCGTTTGTTTGGCAGTAACTGACGTAACTACATATATAGAGGCGGATAATACGAGTTAACGGCGGTATATTCTCAGATTTGACCTCTAATAAGCTACAGAGCACCATTTAGAGGGTTTATTTCATCCCAATGGATAGCATTACCACCAGACCCCCAAGCCAGCAATGCCACATAGGCTAAAACAAATATGATTATGGGAAATATTGAAGGGAGCAGATCGTTAACAAAATAGTAAGCGTAGTGTCTATTAAGTAATGCAATACTTACTCGTAGGTAATGAAAACTGCTATAGTTCCAATGTCGCAATTAACGAATGAGCCCTTTGCTTCTGTAATATGCTACCCAAAGGCAACACCAAGCGAAATGCAGGTCCGTATCGAAGAACTGCAACAGTTAGGTGTTGAAGTGGTTGAGTTCTATGGAAAAACTTCGGCGCACGCTTTACAGGTCTATGGTAAAGGTTATGTCGGAATAGTCGTGGTAGCACAGGTCGGAGGCGAAAGGTTGGCGCTTAAGATGCAGCGTGTTGATTCAAACCGTGAAAGCCTCGAACATGAAGCAAAACTACTTAGCAAAGCAAACACTGTCGGTGTCGGTCCCAGGTTTTTGGCGGTAACCAAGCATTTCCTCGTAATGGAACTCATAGAAGGTGGCTCACTTGAGGATTGGCTACAAACACACATTGACAAAATCGAGGTCAAAGCTATTGTAGAGGATATTTTGGAGCAATGTTATCGCCTTGATGAAATTAGTTTAGACCATGGTGAACTTAGCAAAGCACCCAAACATCTCCTAGTAAACAATTCTGATAAACCATACATCGTGGATTTTGAAACTGCAAGCACTATGCGTAATGCATCAAATGTTACGTCAGTTTGCCAGTATCTCTATCAGGGAAACAGCGAAGTATGTAAAGTAATCAGCAAAGTTTTAGGCAAAAGAAACTCGAATGAATTAGTTGCAGCTCTACGAAAATACAGAAAAAATAGAGGACGAAGTAACTTTGAAGACTTAAAAAAACAATGTCTACAATAATAAGCAGATTAGGCGATTACTTCATGTAGCCGTTTCTGCTTAACTGCCTCTTTAAGCTCAAGCGCAATGCGTCTACCCATGTACATGTTCCCACCGTAGCGTAAATAAGCGTACGGTGAGGAGCCTATGCCAACGTTTGTTCCTGCAACAATACGAGCAGAGATTTCAAAGCAATAAATTTTGAGATCATCAGTGATTACGGTTTCAAGACAAAAAGAACCAATAATTCCAGGGGGAGCAAGTTCAGCAGCTTTTTTCTGTACATTATCACCCATGCGCATAACTTCAGGTAATAGAGACTCACGTAGCACAATCGGAAAGTTTCCTACAACCGTGTACGTTGGGGCTATGCCAATTTCAAGTTGTTCTTGAGCGGGGATTTTACCAATACTATCCACAGCAGATTCATAGCGCCTGTCCATAGCAAGCAGTTCAACATCATCATTTATTATGCTGCTAAAATAGCTGGGATATACATTAACGCCTAAAACGTATTCTTGAAGATGAACTTTATCAATATCTTCTTTTGTTATTAAGCCGCGTTTGATCATTTCCTCAGCTTTGTCGTAGAACCCCTTAGGTGAGTTAGTCAAGAAATATCCTCTGCCGCCTTTGGCACCTTGGAGTTTAGCAATCACTAACCGATCGATGTCATCAGGTGAATTAAAAGTAGCGGGCAGAAAGAGCCCAGCTTGTCGTAACCATTCCTCCTGGCTTTTACGATTGGCTTCCCAATGAAGCAGTTGCCGGTTTCCCATCATGGGCACTTTTAGGTTATTAGTTAACTGTTCTGTACTCAGATACGCAGTGAAAGAACCATGAGGAATCAAAATGACATTAATTTTGCGTAATCTTTCTTGCAGTTGCTCGTTTAGCAGTTCTTTGAAGTCTTCAACTATGATTAACTCGTCAACAAGTGGGTACTTTTGGTACATGATAGCATCTTTTTCTTTGCAGATGCAAACGGTTCGAAACTCCTCTTCTTTGGCGCCCTTGAAAATGTTTAGAGAACTATGGGAACCCAAAGTGCCGATCACAAGTTTTGATTGATCATACTTTTCGATGATTTTACCGGCTGCTTCTGCATCGATCATTCTAAGTTACCACGTCCATAAGTCTGCGCTCGTTAATTGCACGTTTAATTTCCATAGCTACACGTTTACCAGGTCCCACTTCAACGCCGTACTTGTATTTCATGTAAGGTGAGGTTGGTTCAACACATGGACACCCAGGGACTCGTGGGCTAACGTCGAAAATTCGGAAGTGGAGATCCTTAGTTACTGCTCCTTGGAGTGCAAAAAGACCAACCATGCCAGGAGGAAACTCTTTTTTACAGACAGATACCCATTTTTCACCTGCTTCAAAAACTTTTTCAAGCTGGCTTTCACGCATAGTTACACCCATATGACCGATTTCAATATTCTGTGTAGCTACATTGAGCTCCAACTGTTCTCTTGCTGGAAGGTCAAGAACACCATCTAGGTCTGTTTGAATACGACGATCAAAACCCAATAAATCTAATTCACCGGTTAAGATAGAATAGAAATAGTTAGCGTTAAATTTAGCACCTAATACGTATTCTTCGATAACAGACTCTTCCAATGCCTCGCGTGTAATGATACCTGCTTTGATACGTTTCTCAGCTTCATGCTCATACTCCTCAGGAGTAGAAGCATAGAAGAAAGCACGCTCAATAGTTCGACCTTTTTCAGCGACTTTGACAATCGCTGGGCGATCGATTTCTTTTGAAGA
>JAAZFA010000334.1 GCA_012511995.1 Thermoproteota archaeon
CGGAAAAGATACTGCTGCTGGCCAATGGAGAAGGGAAGGCACAGGCATTAAGAGATGCCGTGTTGGGAGAAATCAATCCCCGGGTTCCCGCTTCTATTCTGCAGCTGCATCATAACTGTACATTTATTGTGCATCAGGCTGCCGCAAAATACCTCTAAGAATTGTGTTTTCAGACAAACGTCCAGGTGAGAGCCTGGACGTTTGTTGTTGGTGAACTGTCTTTGCCTGCTTAAAAACAGCGGTTATCCGGTGGAGATATGTTATAATGAAGGTTGGAACTTCTAATCTGTTTTTACTAAACAAACCTTCGTTAGGAGGAGGGACATGATGGGTAAAAGAATCAAAGTAAGACCGGGTAAAGGGCAGTCAATGCTAGTTTTTTTTGCCGGCTTGGTATTTTGCTGCATTGGTCTTTTTATTGCCATTCCCACAGCCGGTTTGTTCGGCGTCTTTTGGACACTAATTGCTGTCGTGATAACTGTTGCTAATGGCATTAATGCTTTTACCGACAAAGCAATAGTTTCACATGAGATTATCATTAACGATAGTGATAAGCAGTACAAAAGCAGTGCTGCACCAGAGGATTCAGAGCAACGCCTGCAAGAAATACAAGCTTTATATGACAAAGGCTTAATCACTGCTGAAGAATACCGGCAAAAACGAAAAAATATTATTGATAGCATCTAGAGAGAAAAGCAGCTAAAGTAGCTGTTTTTTGATCTGAGGTGAAACTATCTCAACCCTGAAGTTTTTTACTCTCTGACGAAGTTTTCCCTTACTCTTGCAGTCTAAAATAGTTTAAGTTATTCTTAAGATTCCCTTAAGTGAGGAAGTTTAGCGGTGCTACTATGGTATAATCAGCAGCGAAAGCACTATTTCTGAGATTCGATGGGGGGAGCTTATGAAAAAGATACTATCTTTATTTTGTGTTTTACTGGTGATTATCATAGGTTTTAGTTACTATGTTTTGCAAACTACAGCTGAACATTATCATCTAGACGCGGATCTGCCTAAACAGGTGGCTGCGGAGGTCGCTGATTATGTAACTTATGCAGAAATTCCCCAAGATCTTGTTAAGGCCGTGATTGCGGTGGAAGACCATCGCTTTTTTAGTCATTCCGGAGTAGATTTAATGGGACTGGGCAGAGCACTAATTGTTAATCTAAAAAGAGGCCGCCTGACACAAGGTGGTAGTACGATTACACAGCAGCTGGCTAAAAACCTCTTCCTTTCGCATGAACAGACATTAAGCAGAAAGGTTAAAGAGTTAATTTTAACTTTAGCCTTAGAAAGAAATTACAGTAAGGAAGAAATACTGGAAATGTATTTAAATTATAGTTATTTTGGGGCAGGTGCATACGGGATCGCTGAGGCCAGTGAGAAATTTTTTGCCAAAGAGTTAAATCAGTTAACTATAGAGGAGTGCGCAATGTTGGCAGGCGTCTTAAAAGGCCCCAGTATTTACAATCCCGTTGAATTTCCAGAGCAGGCAGCAACCAGACAAGCCATTGCCTTAAAGCTAATGCAGCAAAATGGCTATCTGGAGGAAACAGTGAGTCAGCAATAAAGTAAGCAAGAAGATTAATACAACTAGATCAGGGCAACCGCATAAAAAAGGGCAGATGTAATGTAAAGAGAATATATATTACGATTAGCGAAACTATTTTAGGGGGTAGATGTTGTGAAGTTTGTTATTGAAGGGGATTACCCTGTACTCCGCTGCACTCTAAACAAAGGCGAAACGATCACAACCAGTGCCGGTTCCATGTCTTGGATGAGTGATGGGTTTAAACTGTCAACGACAACCGGTGGCCTTATGAAGGGGCTAGCCCGGGCTTTTTCCGGTGAAAGCATGTTTATGAATTATTACACGTCACAGCAAGACAACCAAGAAATTGTCTTTGCCTCATCTTTGCCGGGCAGTATTGTCCCTGTATCAATGCAGGGTCAGACTATTTTGGCACAAAAAACAGCATATCTGGCCTCTACTGAAGGCGTTAAATTTGAAACGGCCTTTACAAGGCGTTTTTCGGCCGGCTTACTGGGAGGGGAAGGTTTTATTCTGCAGAAGTTTTCCGGACAGGGTGACTTATTTTTAGAAGCAGATGGCTCACTCATTGAATACAATCTCCAGCAAGGAGAAACGCTGTTGGTGGATCAGGGTCATGTTTTTATGTTTGACGAGTCTGTACGTTATGAGATTGAAACTGTTAAGGGTATGAAAAATAAGTTTTTCGGTGGGGAAGGACTATTTTTAGTGAAATTAACCGGTCCCGGCAAAGTAATGCTGCAATCAATGCCCGTCGCCAATCTGGCACAAAAAATTATCCCCTTTGTTCCCACTAGCTCTTAAAAAACAGACAACAGGATCAAATACGTAAGCTTTTTGACAAGATCATTTTCGGAAAAAATTAATTAGCCTCTTACAGCTTCACCTATCCTTTTGGCTTATCTAAATGCACTGATTTATGAAATCAGTGAGGAAATTAAAGCAGTTTCGTACGAAGAAACGGAACCTTATCAGTTGATGCGAAGTTTTATCAATAATAGACAGAAGATCTTAAAAATATTGCTGGAATAGTTACGAAATGATAACGAATATAGGGACATTGGTACTGCAAGTAGGTATTACTTCACTTGGATGCTCTCGACTAGCTGCTTTAGATTAGCTAGGTTGCAGAATTTATTAAAAATAAGGTATTGACATTTGTACGTATATACATTATTATGAAATTGCAAACAGAGTGAAAAATTAAATAAAACAAAGGGTGTCAGATAATGATAAATTATCACATCGACAAATATAGTAAAGTTCCACTTTACCATCAGCTGATTGAAAATATCCTTGAGAGTATCAGGCTTGGCAAGTTGAAACCTGGAGACTTTTTGCCTCCAGAGGAAGAAATCTGCCAGCTGACGGGTACTAGCAGAGGTACAGTGCGACAAGCTATTAACAGTTTGGTTGATAAAGGTCATGTGATCAGGGAAAGAGGTAAAGGTACTCAAATAAAACCTCCAACGCTTAACCACGACTTAGTAGGAGATTTTAGTTTTGCCAATGGTATAAAAAAAATTGGTTTAGTACCAAGCACAAAAGTGTTAAGCACAGAAGTAATTCCAGGCAGAAATGGTGTAACAGGCAGGTTAGCCCTCGCCAAAAAAGAGATGGTCTTTAAAATGAAAAGAATCCGTTGCGCTGATAATGAACCGTGGCTTTACGAAACTACTTATATTTCCGAAGAGAAATTTCCAGGAATACACGAATTCGATTTCGAAGCTAACTTATTAATTGATATTCTTGCAAAGGAATATGCTTGTGTTTTGTCAAAAATCAATGCATTTGTCGAGCCTACAATAACTGATGAAAAATATGCTGAATTGTTAGGAGTTAAGGAGGGAATTCCGGCCTTGGTCATTGATCGAGTGATGTATGATGAAGCAGGAAGGCCTGTTGTTTATAGTCATGCGTATATTAGAGGAGATCGGTGTCGCTACTATTTTAATATCTCCAGGTAAATTAGAGTAATAACATGTGCAGCAAGTATCACATGTTATTAATTAAAATGTATAAATGTCTAAACAAATAAACAAATAAACATTGCCGTTATTCTTGAGGTTAATTAGCTTTTAATCCTAGGTAAAAGCTAAATAATCATAGCAAGTTAATAGTTAAAGGAGGAAAAACGTTAAATGAGTCAAGCTTATGATTTACAGCCACTGATAGAAGCAGTGGTGGATGGAGAGGTCGAAGAGGCGATTGAATTGGTTTCTAAAGCTCTGGACAATGGTGTAGGAGCGCAAAAACTGGTCGAACAAGGATTGGTAGAAGGCATGAAAATAGTGTCTGATAAATATGACGCTAAAGAATATTTTGTGCCAGATTTAGCAGCTGCTGCAGATGCAATGAACGAAGCATTAGAGATGCTTAAGCCGCTGCTAGAAGCAAATACAGAAGATAGCAAAGGAACAATTGTTATTGGTGTTGTGCAAGATTGCAGTCAAGAGGTAGGCAAGAACATCGTATCTGCAATGCTGAGCGGTGCTGGGTTTGATGTGTATGATTTGGGGATAAATGTATCGCCACAAGATTTTGTTGATAAGGCTTAAGAAGTAGATGCAAACATTATTGCTATGGGTTCACCTATGCTGCAAACAGTGAAATACTTTACTGATACTCACGAATTACTTATTAGTGAAGGAATGCGCGAAAAGGTTAAACTGCTCATCGGATCATCGGAGGTGCTTCAACAAACAAAGATACAGTTGCCAAAACAGGAGTGGATGCCTGGGCTAAAGACGGCAGAGAAGCTATCGAAGTCAGTCTTGAATTGATGAAAGGTTTAAAATAGGAGGAGGATAAAATGAAGTCTACAGAACGAATTGATCAGTTGGCTCTTCAACTTAAAGAAAATGTCCGCAATTCAGGCGAATATCTGACGCCCTTAGAGCGTTTTAATTGTGTTAACGTCGCAAATGCAAAGCCAGATAGGCTTATGGCATGGGCTTTTTATAGGGAGTACCCACGTTATCTGGTTAATTACACCGTTAAAGAAATAGAAACAGACCATTTAAAAGAGTGTGAAAACGTCCTAGCAGGATTGGTTGAGTTTGGCTATGATACAATTTGGACCAATGTAGATTTATACTCCATTACCCCAGAAATATTAGGCAGTACAGTTGACATGAAAGAAGACGCAGTTAGTGTCCCGCAGGAGGGTGTAATTAAAAAACCCGAAGATTTAAAACATCTTAAAGATGTTGATCCTGAAACTGATGGCCGATTACATGTTGTCTTGGATACTGTAGCGTTATTAAGAGAAAAAATCGGCGATATTTATCCAGTAATTGGTCACTTAAGTGGTCCCGTTTCTTTGGCATCCTCGTTGCGCGGCGCTACAAAGTTTGTTATTGATATCAAGAAAAGACCAGAATTTGTTGCGGAGCTATTAGATTATTGTGCCGATCAAACCATTCGTATCGGCAAAGCGCTTTTGGACAGAGGCGCAATTGGTATCAGTCTGGCTGATGCAACAGGTTCACCTTCAATGTGCAGCAGTCAACAATATACAGAGCTATTTTTGCCAGCGTATAAAAAAATCCAAAAAGCTTTAGCTCATTTGACACCCCCAGGCGTGAGATGGCACTCCCAATCTGGCATAGACGAATTAACGGAAATAGAACGCTTTGTCAGAGAATCTTGTGAGGCTGGAAACACAGTTTTCCATGTGGCTACTCCTTGGTCTTTAAAACTTGATATCCGCGGCATACTTGAAATTTTGAAAGAGTATGGTGCATGTTTATGGTTTGGTATTGCCCCGGCAGCCTTTTCGCAGCTAACACCTGCTGAAATGGATAGTTTAGTCAAAGAGTATATTGAGAAATATGCTAAAGGTTATGAAGGTCAATTTTTAATGGGTCCCAACATGCTGAACGATACCAGTAAACCAGAATTGGTCAAGGCTTGGATGAATGCCATGAGGACTTACGGAAAAGTAGAGTAAAAGCTAATTTATAAGTATAAACGTACATACAATTGAATGTATGTACGTTTATACAAAAGTTGAAGGAGACGACGATGCGGGAAAAATATCTTAAGCTAAATAGTAAATTCAAAATTGGAGATGTACAAATTGGTGGTAGGTACGGGGAAATACCAACAGTTTTAATCGGCAGCATTTTTTATATGCGTCACAAGATTGTTGAGGATTCTCAAAAAGGAATTTTTAGTGAAATCAAAGCGAGGGAAATTATAGAAAAAAGTACATCTTTGGCTAATAAGTTAGGCGTGAAATTTATGCTTGATGTTGTTGGTGAGACTACAGAAGCATTGGTCAAGTACATGGAATTCCTCTATTACCAAACGAATGTTCCGCTTCTTGTTAATTCAACTTCGCCTGAAGTAAGAATTGGGGTACTGCAACATCTACATAAAAAAGATATGTTGGATAGAGTGGTCTACAATTCAATAAATGCTTTTAGTACTGAGGAAGAATTAAAGCTTTTAAAACAAATCCCAGTGGAGACAGCAGTGCTTCAGGCCTACAACTCAAAAAGCAAACGAGCTAATGGCCCACTTAAAGTGCTCTGCGGCAATGACAAGAGCAAAGGGTTGTTGGATCTGGCGCTGGAGTGCAACATCCATAATGTCCTGGTAGATGTGCCGACTTTAGATTTAGCAAGTGTAGGCTTAGTAGCCCGATCTCTACAACTTGTGCAGGAACAGTTTGCAGTACCTGTTGGAACTGCTCCTTCTAATGGCACTTATGACAGTCAATGGCTGAGGAATCGTGAGAATGTATCCAAGAACCAATTTAGAAATGTGGATGCAGCTGTTAACGCATATTTGGCAAGTCATGGTGCAAACTTTCTCTTTTATGGTCCCGTTGAAGGTTTCGAATGGGTATTCCCTGCGACTGCTGTTGTAAACGCCATGCATGCTTATGGTCTGCGTAGCGATGGAGTTAAACCTGAAACATCAGAGCATCCGTTTTTTAAAATACTTTAATTTAGGGGAGTATGTAGATGACATATCTTGGTGTATTTATAGTGTTATTTGCTGGTGCTTTTGTGCAAGGCCTCTCAGGCTTTGGTTCCGCAATGGTGTGGATGAGCTTTTTGCCCTTGTTAGTTAGTTATGAGGTTGCTGCCGCTATGGTGCCATTTATGTTAGGTATTTTGGGTTTAGTTGTAACATTGCAGCTCTTTCGTCACGTGCAATGGAAAGTTGCTATTGTGCCATTAGTTGTATCATTCATGAGTACCAGCCTTGGCGTGTGGATTATGTCAATGACAACTGTAAAAACAATGCAAATCGTCCTTGGGTTCTTTCTATTTTTAATCGGTATCTATTTCTTTGTTACAAGTAAAAACCCCGTTGTTATTAAGCCGACACCAGTTAATGGTGGTATTGCAGGTTTTATCGCAGGTGTTTTTACTGGCTTATTAAATATTGGCGGACCGCCTTTGGCAATTTATTACAACCAGGCTACGGACGAGCCTATTCAGTATAAAGCAAATCTAGAATTTAACTTTTTTGTCATGTATGGCTGGGCTGCTGTAATGAAAGCTATGCAGGGAGCAGTAACTCCCGAGTTCAAGGCTATTTTCCTCCCGGCTCTGGCAGGATTAGTTGCTGGTACTGCTATTGGCTTAAAACTATTTGGCAAATTTGATAAAAAAATTGTATCGTACTTAGTCTGGAGTATGTTGGTAGTAATGGGTTTATTCCAACTAGGAAAAGCATTTGCTTTGTTTTAAAAACTGATGAATGGGAGCATGGATTTGTACAATCAATCTTGTCATGGCGGCGTCCACAAAGTTGATCTTTGTGGCACCGCCACTACCTTTATTAACTTAAGTGATGATGAAACATTTCTAAAGATGGATCTAGTTAATATTCTTTGGGGTATTAACGAGGGTTCAATTAATACTATCGAACAATTAAACTCTCTTTCAGCTTCGGTAAAGCTGGAAGCAGAACTTATGCTGCTGAAAGATAAGATTATGACTACTAACAAACCAGTGGTAGGTAGGATTTTAGGTCCATTTTCAGTCTTAGTACAGTTAGCAGGGGCAAAAAAATCCTTCCGGTGGTTGAAAAGATATCCGGAAGAAATTTCTGCAGCGTTAAAACAAATTGCAAAAGCACTTTGCCATTACACAGAAATATTAAGTGGGATTGGCATTAGAGTAATTTCTTACGCCGACCCTAGTTTGATGGAAGAACTGTTCAGTGAGCCAGTATATCAACACTTAATTCGTTTTAACTATTTATATTTATCTTTGGTAACGGAAAAGACAGCAAATCTTGTGATTCATTTATGTCCAATATTCTCACAAAAAATGAAAGCTAGCTCGTTAATTCGCGATGCAGCTGTCATTAAATGTTCAGTCTC
>JAAZFA010000335.1 GCA_012511995.1 Thermoproteota archaeon
ATTAGTTTTCGGAAATTCTCTATGTTATCAAAGCGTCTGTGGCGGACCATGAATCGTTCTTTGAACATGAGGTATCCGAATTCACGCTGTTCGGGCAGTGGTGGTGAGGGGACAGCATTAATGGGGTCCCTGTAGAAATCGCTGAATTTCTGGTAGATAAACTCTCTAGAAACCTCAATGCCCATATGCGCTCTTCTCTTAGCCGCAGTTATTTGTTGTTTCCCTAATTTAACTATAACCGCTGAAAAAGACGAAATGAAGTGTCTAGTTTTAGTTTGCTTTTTAGTGTTTGTGTTTTGTGTTTTTGTTTGTGTGTAGGTGTTTTTTTGGGTGTTGGTGTATGTGGTTTGTATGTGTGGTTGTGTATACGCTGATTGGTTTTTGTGCTAGAGGGTTGTTTTGGGTAGTAGCCGGTCGGTGTTGCCCTGATTAGCAGACGACTACTTCTGTATAACTGTTTTTATGGTTGATGAAGGATTTTTTGTACGAGATTCTTCTTCTCTTGTTTTGGTGTTGGTTAGGGTTTGTTTTTGGGTTTGGGTTGTTTTTCTGTTTGCACGGGGATTGAGCAGCAACTTTTTTGATTCATCCCCATATTGGGGTATGTTTAGTGGAACGGGAGAATGTGGAATTATGGTGAAGTTTAATTGTTTTTGTTTGTATGGTTGTTTATCTCCCAAAAAAATTATATCACTCTTTTCAATGGCGATGTAAGCTTGTTTTTGTTTTTACCATTTTCCTTTGTTTTTTAGGTGCGGGGAAGGGTTCTTGTCGATACTCAACATACTCAGTATGTGAATTAAATTGGAGGGTGTGAACGCAGGTGAATGCCTTGGCATTTCAAGCAGGCATTTCCCAAAGCTGTGGGCATCCACAGCAACCGATGATATCTATAGAAACAAACCCAAGGTGTTGGCTTTAGTCATTGTTTCAAAATGCGTAACGAGTATACGTGGATCAAAAGCGCTGCCACCGAACGAGAGCACAATTACCATGAAAATCAACCATGTCAAAGTGGCGACAAACTCATTTTTACGTTGAGGAATTAAAGCGTAAACAAAGAAGTAGGGCAGATACCAATTCTGAAAGTACGGCAACATAAACGCGGGTAACAATAAAAATATGGCTGATAATGACAACAACTTATTTTTATTCAACATATACCCCGTAAACAATAGAGTAACAAGGAGGGTCAACCCAACCGCTATCGCTTGCCGTGTCCAAAGTATTTGAGCATGAGCAGAAAAACTATTGACGCCGTTCATTATTATTTCTGGTCTAGTTTGTATCAAGTAGGGTGCACTCAAAAAAGCTGTAAAACCACCTATACAAGCGAATAAAACCGAGAAGATGACTAATTTATTTTGGATTAAACCTCTAAAATTAGTTTTCCCTATGAGTTTAATGATTCCAACCATTATTAAGGGAAAAAGAAAAATGGCAGTTTGATATTTGAAAAGAACAGAGATTCCAGTCAATAATAAGAAACCATCATAACGTTCAGATAAAAACATCAATACGCCTAATACTAAAAATAAGAAGGGTACCGCATCAAACATACCATCTGCTGCAAACGTAATCAACGATGTATAAATAATATAGATTCCGACGAGGAAAAAAACTAAATCTATGTATTCTCGTATTAAACTTTTTCTTTCTTTCTCGTCACCTTTCCTTAGTATCTGTATATTTTTCTTTGTATTCATAATGTTTAGTTGTGGGAAAGGTCTCTGTATCAAGAATCGGATGAGGAAAAAGTAGAGACAAACATGTGCGACTACCAAAAATAAAGCAACCTCAAGTTTATACATCAAAACAGTATCTGCGCCATTCTGTAACATAAAACCAAATGGTAAAAACAATGCAACACTGCCTATCGGGTAGAGATGTGGCATCTCAGGCCAAGTAACAAACATAAACCTAGAATTATCTTGGCTCGCAAGAGTATCTAAGGGTTCATTGAAAATCGAGAAGCCATCTTTCAAGAATAAGCTGGAAACATAAGAGTGCCGTGCATGATCAGTATACCAGTTCTCATAAGTGCCCAAAGGATTTGAATTGACAGCTAAAACTGTAAACCAGGAAACAAGTGACAATATCAGCAATAGAATTAACAAACACCTGTTGTGTTTTTTTAATGAAGAAAGTGCAGTCTTAGTTTGGTCAGGTTTTGATGTATTATGGATTGCCCACAAAAATATCAATACAACCGACGATAAGCTTGATAGAAACATGAATTTAGCAGGTGTACTAAGCCAAGCAACTGGATATGAAAATTCTGGCTGATTTAAAACGCATTGAAAATGTATGAAACCGCAGTTATTTGCGTCTGTAAAAAATACAGCTTCATAGTAGTCTGCACCTGTAGGAAAAGTGTAGCTTATGTTCTGATTTGTGGAGATAGTATATTTACAACCACTATACGTTATAATAGAAAAATTCTTTACAAATGCATTCGAGCATTCTATTGTAAGTGTTAGGGTTTCATCGATGGTTCCATCACCGATTGTTCCATTACCTCGAAAGTTTCCTATACCCTGTCTGCGTTCCTCATTAAAGTTTAAATGGAAAGTGTCATCGATTATTATCCTTGTTTGTTTATTGCCTGTTTCTATTGCATATAAGCTGGCAACTCCTAAGGATATACTTATGATCAATAATGTAATGGTAACCATAAGAATAATCCTATTCTTGTCCAGCTTCACCGTTAACCTACCTACCAAATAAGCTATCTTATATCTAGTGCTGATAATAAAAATAGTATTTCCTATAAGCTTTCAATAGTTGCGTTGTTAAAGTATGTATAAACAAGCTCAACGACTTTTTTGCCCTTCAAGCGTATCTTTCCATATTTTAGTAGAACAAATTTATAAAGTAAAGTGTAATCATACCCTAATATAATACTAATACTTGAGTGAGAGAGGTTTAACATGTTCAAGCTTAAAGTGTCAGATGCTAAGTTGTTGCGGGATATGTGTACCGCCATCTCGATTCTAGTCGACGAAGCCACCTTCAAAATTGAGTCAGACGGACTAAAACTACGTGCAATGGATCCTTCCCGCGTAGCGATGATTGATTTTGAATGGCCAAAAACTATATTCCAAGAGTATATTTCTACAGAACCAACTAAAATATGCCTCAATATCAGCGAATTACTTAAACTTATCAAACGTGTTGGAAAAGACGAGTCTGTAGAATTAAGTCTTGATGACAAAACCAGTAGACTTCTTGTTATCATCCAAGGTAAATATGCCAGAAACTTCAATATGCCAACGTTAGAAGCATCTGATGAAGAAGTTCCGACACCGAAAATAAGCTTTAACGTCAAAGCAAAAACTACTACCTCAGGTCTTAGCCAAGCAATCGAAGATGCCCAGTTAGTAAGCGACCATGTTAGAATCGAAGCGGAACCAGAGAAAATGACACTAAGTGCTTCAGGTGACTTAATGGGTGCGAATATTACTCTGGTGAAAGGCAGCGATACTTTACTGGATCTTGATGTAAAGGAAAACGCCAAAGCTACTTTCAGCTTAAGCTATTTGTCAGAAATCATTAAAGCAGCGTCTGCAACCAGTGATATCGCCATACTGGAATTTTCAACAGATATGCCAGTGAAAATTGATTTCCAGCAAACAAAAGAGGGAAAACTGACTTTCTTCTTGGCTCCAAGGATTGAAACTGAATAGGCGCAAAATATGGAATCGGCTGTAATTACTATAGACGATTACGCCAAGTATCCATTTTTAAAACAAGCGTCTTCTCAGATTCAAGAACTTGATTTGACTATCCACAGCATAGTGGAAGATCATTTTGTTCTTAAACGTGCTAAGAGCCGTATCGAGTCTGCAATTTTAGATCTTTCGATTGGAGAGGTGACGAAGGATAACAAAAATGAAATTTCAGCATTTGCA
>JAAZFA010000336.1 GCA_012511995.1 Thermoproteota archaeon
GATTTCAAGGAAAAAATACGGGAGCACAGCCAAAGTGAGCAAAAGCCAGTGAGTGCGTTACTGTCACTCCATGTTCTTGAGAAGTTCAAAAGAGAAGGCATAGACCCAGATAACGTTACTATTAAGCAGTTGTTTTCTGAGGTTTTGGATAAAGAAGGTACGGACTTGTCGCTTATGTCTGCTGCAGAAATGGAGGTTCTGGTAACGTATGGCACTCTTCGTGAATACTTTATCCAAAAGTATCCGCAGTCCATGCAGCCTTTTCCAACTCATCAGCGGGCTTGTATGCCATTCCATCTTTGTGTTTGTGTACAATTTCGGAGGTTATCACTGCCTTAACAACGAGAAATTTATCGTCGTCTTGGATGATTTGCTATTTTCCAAAACAGCGAAGTCTTGAATAATTTGCCTAATCAAAGTATATCACCGTAAATTCTAGATTATTTTTAGCCTTAGTCAAGAAAGTTTGACGAAAAAGCTCTTTAACCAAAATAATACAGATTGCATTTGGTACCCATGAGAAAGAGTTTAGAACTGCTGTTGATTCTATCTTGTCTTGCGACAACATTGCTTATCCCTGATTTTTTTTCTGAAGCCACCATGGTTGATGGCACATGGTCATCCAAGGAGCCAATGCCAACCGCGAAAACATTTTTAGGCGCCGCTGAAGTAAATGAAAAAATCTATACTATCGGCGGTTTTAGCGACCTCAACAACAATGAAGAATATGACCCAATAACTGATACCTGGACAATCAAAGCAGCAATGCCAACTTCAAGGTTTGGGTTTGCCACAGTAGTCTTTCAAAATAAAATTTACTGTATTGGGGGCTTAACCGGAAGAGGTGCTCCCTTTGCTTCTTCAATTACTGGAGCAATTGAAGTCTATGATCCCGCATCTAATACTTTGGAAATAAAAAAGCCAATGCCTGTCCCGCGGGCACATCTGGAAGCATGTGTTATCAATGATCAAATTTATTTAATTGGTGGCAGAACAGGTGGGCCAAATTCAGCCGTTTCAACAAATCAAGTTTATGACTCAACTAGCGAGAGTTGGCAAACAAAAAAACCTATGCCTTATCCTGTTGCATCTTTTTCTTCGACAGTAGTTGGAAACAAGATCTATGTACTGGGAGGTCAAGGTAATTCCAACGACCCGAAGAATTTGGATGTAATCCAAATTTATGATTCCACAACTGACTCATGGACTGTTGGAACTCCTATGCCAACAATTGTGTTCAATTCAGCAGCATGCACTATTTCGAATCCACGTGGTTACGAAGAAATTTATCTTATTGGTGGGCAACTTGGCGCGCTTGGGACAGGCGGCAATCGAACTTGTATGGTTCAAGTTCTGAATCCTGAAAATAAAACTTGGAGTGTTGGTGTTTCTATGTTAACTGCCCGTGATGGATTGGCAGTGGCAGTTGTAAACAGCACAATATATGCTATGGGTGGGGCAGGTGGTAACATCCTATTATCGGGGGAAGGGTATACGAAAAACGAAGCGTATACACCAAGTAACGCTCAGCCACCTACTTTATCGCCTTCCCAAACACTATTACCCGCTGGGGAATCTTTTCTAATTACAGCAATAGCGGCAATTTCTACTGTAGCTGTAGTTGCAGTTTGTTTTGGTTTGTTGATTTACTTTAAGAAACGCAAAGCAAGGGCTGAGAATTTTGATTCTTCTTCCCATGAAAGCTAAACATCCACAGATGGGGACAAAACGGGTGTGCGGGAAATTCGGGCATGAACATGCCTTGCCGATAGATGCGTCCATAGTATCGAGTGCAATATTCGCATTTTGGTTGAGGATCTGACATTTTGAAATATTGAACACCATACGCGGGCGCTAAAACTTGGAGTGCATTGTTGTAGGATCCCGTGTTGATAGAACCACTAAGCATTCCAAGACGCATAGATATGCCTTCATTGCTTCCCCAGAAAGCTTCTGAGTCATTTTGCTGGGGCATTGAGCGCATCATCCATGATCTTGACAAACTGCTCTATGTACAATTTCCGTTGAGCTTCAAGCTGTAGCTGCATTTCAGGAGGCAAAACCAGAAGTGAAGGCTGATTGGTACGTTTCTGAAGCCAATTAAGCGCATCCGATTCACGAGTGCGACTGTAATTAGCAATTAAATGCTCGGCTTCATGAATTGCAGCAGCCCTCGTTAACGCGCCAATTTTAGCGGCGTCGATAAGCTTCTGCATTGAAGTAACAAACTCTGGATTGTGGTGTTTTAGCTCTTAACGACGTGTTTGTCGTGATTAATTTATTTTAGTTTAACAAGTTTCTGAGTTAGTATTTGTCTTGCTTCTGGATTTTTTAACCATGAATTGCTGTACTCTCGTCGTTCCTCTGCTGAAATCTTTTCTCGACCCCTTAAATCGTTTAGCAAATTATTGAAGTCACGAAATTGGTGTTTTTGCTCCAACTCGATTTTTTCTTCGACTTTTTTCTTTTGCATAGGGACTGTGGGCATTTTTGGCGGTGGGTAGGTTTGGTAGAGGAACCAGCCGAAATATGTATTTTCCCAGGGTTTAGTAATTTGGGAACTTTGTTTAGCTTCTATGAGTTTTTCGTTTAAGAACTCGTATTTTTCTCCTAAACTCATGTTGTTGTATCTTGGGGGAAAACATTTTTCTTCACTTATGGTTTGCAGGAAGTATTCTATGTGTTCTGTTTTGAAGATTGGGGTTAACTGTTTAGTTTCATAGTTGAAGCAGAAAATAATTTTCTTTGCAATGTGGCTGTCTCCCCCTAACTTTTTAATCTCACGCCAGGGCGCGTCCACTTTTTCTGCTATTGACTTTTTTTTGTCTACGCTTATGTAGAGTAGTTTTTTGAATTCATCAAGTTGGGCTTTGATGTTTTTGTAGACTTGGGAGCCGTAAATGGCGAGGTGTCCGATTTCTTTTAGTCTATGTTCGATGTAGCAAAAGAAGTCGCCCATCTCGTTTGTGTTGGTGAAGATGTCATCTGCAGTTAGTTTATCTATCTGAGTTGGGTCTTCGGTGAAGGGATACTTTTTTCTGAACTCTTGGAGTCTTCCGAGTGACTCTTCAACTAACCGTTTAATGGTGCCTGTTGAATCAAAGGTTTTAGCTTTATCTATAACGTCTGCTTTCATTGTTTTGTTCCTCTATTAGGCTTAGTTGTTTCTGCCCAGTCTTTGCATAGCAGTTTTGCCTGCTCTAATACTGTTAAAGTGGCGATTTCTTGCTTATCAGGTGGATACCCGTATTTTTTGAGTAACCGCTTAACCAGCACTCGGAGTTTAGCTTGCACTGCGTCTCTCATTGTCCAATCAATGCTAATGTTGTTCCTAACTGTATTGACAAGTTCTGTTGCCATCTTGCGCAAAGTCTTATCACCCAAAACTTGTTTGGCACTCTCGTTATCGGCTAAGGCATCGTAGAAGGCGACTTCTTCTTCTGAGAGGTTAAGCTGGGTTCCCCGTTTTTGTTCTTCCTGCATCTTCTTTGCGAGTTCGATGAGTTGTTGCACGATTTCTGCTGCTTCTATGCTCCTGTTAGTGTAAGCCTTAATTGATCTGTCAAGGAGTTCCTCGAAACTGCGGGCTTGGATGAGGTTTTTCTTGCGTCTAATGCGTATTTCATCCATTAACAGTTTTTTTAGGGCTTCAAAAGCCAAGTTTTTCTGCGGCATTACTTTAACGAAACTTAGGAAGTCGTCTGAGAGGATTGAGATGTTTGGTTTTTTGAGTCCTGCGGCTGCAAAAATGTCGATTACTCGGTCAGAGATGACGGCTTTAGAGATTATCTGTTTAATCGCTAAGTCTAGGTCTTCGGGTTTGCGTTTTTGTCCGTCTTCCCCTGTTTTAACTATGGCTGCTCTGATGGCTTGGAAAAATCCTACGTCGTCGCGGATGGCTATGGCGTCTGGGTGTGGCACGGCAAGGGCAAACGCTTTAATTAAAAGTCCTGACTGTTCTAAGTACCGCTCTTTTCCCTTTTCCTGCGCTAATACGTGTTCCATGGCTTCAATCATGATGGGCATTTTGCGTTCTTTGGGTGCTTCAAAGAAGGATTTATAGTCAAACCCTGTGTAGAATGCTTTGACAATTTCGTATTTTTCTTGCATTTTTTCTGCTGCGACGTTTTGGGGTATGCCTGTTTGTTTTTGGTCGCTTAGAGTGTACTCGGATAAGGCTTTCTTTAGTTCCTCGCCTACGCCGATGTAGTCAACGATTAAGCCGCCGTCTTTGCCCCTGAAAACCCGGTTCACTCGGGCGATGGCTTGCATTAGAGTGTGTCCTTTCATGGGTTTGTCAAGGTACATGGTGTTTAGGCTTGGTGCGTCAAAGCCTGTTAGCCACATGTCGCGGACAATGGCAATTTTGAAGGGGTCGGATGGGTCTTTGAAGCGTTCACCCATGGCTCGGCGGCGTTCTTTGTTTCGTATGTGTTCTTGCCACTTTGCCCCGTCAGCGGCGCTGCCTGTAATTATAACTTTTAGGGTTCCTTTGTTGTCGTTTGGGTTGCACCATTCTGGGCGAAGTTTTTGGATTTCTTTGTACAACTCGATGCAGATGCGCCGGCTCATGCACACGATTAAGGCTTTTCCGTTTGGGATAACGGCGTCTCGTGCTTCCCAGTGTTCGATGATGTCTATGGCGACTCTTTTAATTCGTTCACGGCTGCCGACGACTTTTTCCATTCGGGACCATTTGCTTTTGAGGTATTCTTTGCCCTCGACTTCTTCGCTTTCTGTGGCTGCTTCGAATTCGGGGTCGATGTTTGGGCGTTCTTCGGGTTTTAGCTCTACTTTGACTAGGCGGCTTTCGTAGAGTATGGTTACGGTTGTGCCGTCTTCAACGGATTGGGTGACGTCGTAGGTGTGGATGGGGTTGCCAAACACGGCTGGTGTGCTGCGGTCTGCTTTTTCTATGGGTGTTCCTGTGAAGCCGATAAACGTGGCGTTTGGCAGTGCGTCTCGCATGTATTTGGCGTATCCGTATTTTAGGGCGTCTTTGTCTAGGTTTTTGGGGATTTTTAAGCCAAACCCGTATTGGCTGCGGTGTGCTTCGTCAGCTATGACTACGATGTTTTTGCGTTCGGATAGAAGGGGGTATTTTGTGCCTTCTTCTGGGAAGAATTTTTGTATGGTGGTGAATATTATGCCGCCTGAGCTGACTTTTAGGAGGTCCTGTAGTTTTTCTCGGTTGTCGGCTTGTTTGGGTTCTTGGCGTAGTAGTTCTTGGCATCTGCTAAAGGTGGCGAAAAGTTGGTCGTCTAAATCGTTTCGGTCTGTTAGGACAACTACTGTTGGGTTCTCCAGCGCTGGTTCTAAGACCATTTTGCCTGTGTAGAAAACCATGGTTAAGCTTTTGCCGCTTCCTTGTGTATGCCAAATTATGCCTGCTTTATGGTCTTTTTGTGTTGCTTTAAGTGTTGATGTGATGGCTTGGTTAACTGCGTTGTATTGTTGGTATGCTGCTATTTTTTTGCTAATTTTTATCGTGCTGTCTTTTTTGTCTTTGTCTGCTTCATAAACTATGAAGTGGTGAATTAAATCCAGTAGTGTCTGTTTGTTTAGCATGCCTTTGATTAGTACGTCTATTTCTGGAGTGTTTGTTGGGGCTTTTTGGTTTTGGATGGTTTTCCAGGGGGTGAAGCGTTCTTTGTTTGAGGTGATTGTGCCGGCTTTTGCCAAGAATCCGTCGCTTATGATCATGATTTCGTTGTATCGGCATACTGAGGGAATCAAGTGTTTGTAGGTGTCGAGTTGGTTGTAGGCTGCCCAAACTGTTGCGTTTTCGTCAGCAGGATTTTTTAGTTCAAGTAGTACCAGTGGCAACCCGTTAATGAATAGGATGATGTCGGGGCGTCGGTTGTTCCGTTCCTCAATGACTGTAAACTGGTTAATTGCTAAAAACTCGTTGTTAGTCATGTTTTTGAAGTCAAAAAGCCAAACTAATTCATCCTTGATGTTGCCGTCTGCTCGTTTATATTGGACGCTTATGCCTCGGGTTATTAAACGGTGAAAATATCGGTTGTTCTCAACTAAGTCTTGGCTTTCAGACCGCAAAACCTTCTTGATGGCTTCCTCAATAGCTGTGTCAGGAACAGAAGGGTTAATTCTTCTAAGCGCCTCTCGTAGTCTGCCGACGAGCACGACTTCTTGATATTTGCGTTCTGGGGCTATGCCGCCTTCGGAAATGTCGGGTCCATAAATCACGCTGTAGCCAAGCGTTTTGAACATGTCAAGGCACATAGCTTCGACTTGAGCTTCAGACATTGCCCTATACATCTGTGGGTTGTCCTCCTGGTGTTGGTTGTCTTTTTGTTATGTCAAGAAACATTAGTTTTTGTTTTTCTTTTTCTTGTTTGGGAGCTAAAGTGAATCCATATTTGCTGTAGAATTTGACGGCTGATTCTAAGGCGTCTACAACTAGAAACCTGCAGCCAACTCGTTGGGACAACCGTATAGCTCTGTCGAAACAGAAATCGCAAATGTAAGTACCTACGCCTTCGCCTTGCTGTCCATTACACACGCCTAGTTGCCCAATCAAGAGAGCCGGGTAACTGTTAACGTGTTGGGTGAGTCTGTCATGGGCGGCTATTTTGTGCTTGTTAATGTGCCCCATGCATAAAGTTGCAAACCCCACCAAGTCTGCTCCCTGATGGAACAGGTAGGTAATTCCAAGACGTTGCTGTTGAAAAGAGAAAGCTTGTTTTTGGATGAATTCATCTATTTCTTTTTTGCCGCAACTAAAATTGCTAGTATCATCGCTATTATCTAAAATTTTAGGAAACGATAAGTCGTTAGGGTTATGTGAGGGCTTAGCTGGCATGAATTACTTAATTAAAGTGGACAATTCTTAAAAGTTTCCGTTGCTCGCCTGTAGCGTGCCTCGTCAGCTGTTGTTGGCTTGCGCTTGATTTCCTTCTCTACAGCTTCCCACTGTTCTGAATCAAGCACAGGAATTGGTTTGGGCAACATCTACATTCACCTTTCTCAGTTAACTATTATTTTACACTCTAA
>JAAZFA010000337.1 GCA_012511995.1 Thermoproteota archaeon
CAATGCTGCTGCATAGGCTACTGCTTCATCTTCAGCTTTAGAGATGTCTACTCGTTTAATCTCATGTACTGCTTGTCTTCCAAGTGTTAATGTTCCTGTTTTGTCAAAAACAACCTGCTTTACCTTAGCAAGCTTTTCTATAAAGATGCCACCTTTGATAATTACCCCGCGCTTAGCAGCGACGGTTATTGCTATGAAGACAGTTGCTGGAACAGATATGATAAAAGCGCTTGGACATGACACAACTAGTAGAATCAACGAACGATAGAACCACGTTTCAAACGGGTCACCAAATAGTAAAGGCAAAGCAACTGCTGTGAAAGCGGCAAGCGCAATCACTATAGGGACCTATACTTTGGCGAACCTATCCACTAGTCGTTCGATTGTAGCCTTACGTTTCTGGGATTCAATGACAAGCTGTACTATCCTTGAAACTAGCGTTTCAGTGGACTTTTTGGTTACTGAAATCTTTATGACGCCACCTGTGTTAAGGGTTCCAGCGAAAACACTGTCGTTTACTTTTTTGGGGGCAGGCACCGATTCGCCAGTAACTAAGGCTTGATCCACATGTGAGAAACCATCGACAACGGTACCATCAAGAGGGATTCTTTCACCCGGCTTAATCAGTATGATTGAACCTACATCCACATTAGCCACATTTGAAATATTTTCTTTGCCATCGGCTAAAACACGTGCTCGCTCAGGAATAACTTTTGAGATTTTTTGAACCGTACGTCTAGCGCGGGCTTGAATGTATCCTTCAAGATACTTTGCGATACCGTATAGAAGTAATACTGTGGCTGCTTCAAAATGAGCGGCCAGATACAATGCGCCCAATCCAGCAATAGCCATTAGAAATTCTACGCTAAACCTGCGTTCTATGCCTACTTTGAAAAGTAATTTTGTTTAAAACATTTTCAGCTGCAATCTATAGTGTTTTACCATAATATTGGCCACTATTTTTCAATAAATTTTTGGTAGAGTATCCCCGTCAAATGGCATTTCGATTTACCATTAAACCAAAAGTGAGATGATAATATGATTAAACTTTGAAATGTTAATAAGGTAACAGTTAACAACATACCCCTATGCCAAAATCAACAAAAAAATATACTAAGCAAAAAAAGAAAAGCAAACAAAGAGTTGAACCAGAAACATCAAATATAACAACTAAGCGATCCTACTGGATAGTACTAGTTACGTTATTAGCTGTCATATCTGTAGTGTTTGGGACAGTCATGGGTTTTGATATGCTACAAACAGCAGTTTTGGCTGCTACAGTTATTGTAGTAATTGGAGTTGTTGGGTTAATCCGAGTATGCAAATCACAGCTATCCTTGAGTAAAAGAGCGACCTTCATCGTGGTAGGTGCGTCCTTCATTGGTTTTGGTACCTGGGCAGCGATAATACTATCAGGTATTGCGGTGATAGTGCAAAGCCAAGGACTTTATGTTGTAACCAGTCTTTTAATATGCTTAGCCATAGGAGCTCTTATTGGAGACATGCTGGGGAGAAACAAAAAAATTCAAGAAAAATTATTCTTGGACATAAATTAAGACAAGACTTGCTTTGCCGCTTATAAAATAAGCCCAAGTTAGGGTTTTGCCCAGAAGCTTTAAGAGTACAAACTTTTAGCATCTTTTTATGAACGCAGCCCAGGATGAGCTTGATGAAATTCGGCATAATGACCCGCAATCCAGAAGCATGGAGTAGCACCCAAGTCCGAGAGGCACTCAACAAAAGAGGTATCCCCTATGTATGCTTCAGTTTTCCACGCATTGTTGCGCGGTTAGCTTACAAACCTTATTTTAAAGTGAACGATACAAATATTTTAGAAGAGTTAGATGCATTAATCATTCGACCGATCGGTCGCGGTAGCCTTGAAGAACTCGTTTTCCGTATGGATATGCTCCATAAGATGGAACGCAGAGGCTTCTACATGGTCAATCCACCTGCGGCGATTGAGCATTGCGTCGATAAATATGATATATTAGCGCTCCTAGAGGACTTTGGTGTACCTGTTCCGCGCACACTAGCCACAGAAAGTGTCAACGAAGCTCTCAAAGCCTTCAACGAACTCGGCGGCGATGTTGTCGTTAAACCTATTTTTGGCAGCCGCGGTCAAGGTGCGACACGTATCAACGACGTAGACGTCGCTGACACTATCTTCAAAGCTATCACTTTCCACCATGGTGTCATCTACATGCAAGAATTCATCGAGCATGGCTTTTCAGACATACGTGCGTTTGTCCTTGGCGACCAAGTTATTGCCTCTATGCGTCGTATCGCAACCGGTTGGAAGACCAATTATAGCAGAGGTGCTAGACCCGCACCAGAGGAAATTAGCGACGAACACAAAGAATTAGCAGTAAAAGCTGCACAAGCTGTAGGCTGTAAGGTTGCAGGCGTAGACATATTAGAGGGACCCCAAGGTCCTCGTATTGTCGATGTTAACAGTCAACCTGGCTGGAAGGGTTTGCAACAAGTTTCTAATGTTAACATTGCAGATAAAATCGTTGAATTCATACTTAGAGACCTTAAGAGGTAGAGACCATAATGGCTGTGTATGGGTCATCAGCTTGCTTTGGATAAGCCTCCTCGACGCCGTCCCGAACAACTATTCTTTGCAATTTTTTAGTAAATTCACCAATGAAATAGGCAGTTAATCCTTGTTCCTCTAAAACGTCGATGACTTTGTCCCCAGATTCTGGGGAGACTGCACACAGAACAGTACCAGTAGAGGACATCGCAAGAAGTTGCACGTCAGTTAGCTGGAAGTGCCTCTGCAATGTTAATGCTTGAATATGGACAGGTATCTTTTGCCAGTTAACCTTGAATCCAACCTTAGAAGCCGCTGCTAACTCGTTTAGCGCCGAAACAAAACCGCCCTCTGTCGCGTCATGCATGGCGTGCATACCCTCCACCTCGGCTAGAGCCAAAGTTTCCCTTACACAACTCTGTAAACGTATCTGGCCAGCGAGTTCAAGTTGTTTTTCAGCGCCAAAGAGTTTTTTTGCAGCTTTAGGATGCATTAAAGCATAGTTTGTAATTGTTTCTGCTCCGAGCGGTTTTGTGCACACGATTAGGTCGCCGGGTTTTGCGCCCCCCGAAGTTATTAGCCGCTCAGG
>JAAZFA010000338.1 GCA_012511995.1 Thermoproteota archaeon
CAAAAGATCAAAGACATGCAAAAACAACTCAAAATAAAAAAGAAAGAAGGTAAAAAAATAGAGTCATTGGAAAATCGCATTGAGCGAGCAAAATTAGACCTCGAATTAACCAAACTTACACGGGAATATAACCTTAGCACTTCATTAAAGAGCTACATTGACCCAGTAGCATACGTGAAGTGGGCGAAGAAAGTAGAGTTCGATATTGAAAAGTTCTATCCTAAGACGTTACGAGATAAGTTCAGTTGGGCACTACAACAAAAAAGTAAGAAATCCACTGATTCATGCGATCCTGAGTGTATAATTCCATGAGTATTAAAGAAACCAAAGATGGTGTCCTCTTACACATTTTTGTTAAACCTAATGCGTCAAAATTTAAGTTTGAAGTTGATGGCGAAGAGGTTGTCGTTTACTCCACCGAAGAACCGGTCAAGGGTAGAGTGAACAAAGAAATTATAAAGGAATCCGGTAAACTCTTAGGATTTCAGGTAGAAATTATTTCAGGTATGACAAGTAAACAAAAGGTACTACTTTTTAGAGGCGCAAATAAGACTGAGGTTAAAGCTGCATTAGCAAAGATGAACTTATAAACCGAACCTGAAATCTTAAAAACCACGATAATTGCATGTATGACAAGCAATCTTGGAGGGTATCTGTTTTAAAGGTATTCAAAGGGATGGTTATTAGAAAAACCATAAAAGGGCAGATGATGATACGCTTACTGGGGGTAGTGAATTGAAAGCAGACCAGATAACACAATTAGAAGTCACGCAGTCCCTCAAGGGAATGTTTGAAGCATATAAAAAGAAAGATTTCAAAGGAGTCATATCATTTTGGGCACCTGACTCAGACGCAACCATGATAGGGTCAGGAAAAGATGAAAAAAACATTGGATTTAACCAATTTAAAATTAGCCTTAAAAGAGATTGGGCACAGGCAGACATAACATCAATTGGTGTTAAAGACTTTCGAGTTTCTGCTGCTGGCGTAGTTGCATGGTTTAGCGCAGACTTAACATTCAATTTCAAAACAGATGATAAAGAAGTCTCCTTACCGGGTCGGCTCACCGGTGTTATGGAAAAACGAAACAACAAATGGCTGTGGGTACAAATGCATTATTCAACGCCGAATTCTAAGCAGGAACAAGGTCGATCGTAGCCAAAAGCAAAAGAAAATCATAAAACAATGCATTAAGTCCTATATTTATTATTCATACAAAAAGGCACTGAAAAATCATTTAACCTGCCTTCTATTAACAACAAATAGATTAGATTTGTTAATAGATTGAATATAAAATTAAAATAAACGCGTTTATATCCTCTCAAAGCTAAATCGTATCATCAAAAGGGAAAATTAACAATGAGCAGCAATAATGAAAACCGAATAATCCCAAGAACTATGTCAACCCAACATCCTGATAATGCAACTATCCCAGACTGGAGCAGGGATGAAATTATTGGCGGTAATGCCGAAGTCTTGGAAGCTTACTACAATTATTGCACGCTAGGCTGTCAAGAAGTCATGTGGGATTCAGAAGGCAAAGACGCTGATACACGTGTTGTACGAAAGCTACTCCAAAAATACTGGGCTTACTTCGCCAGCCACACCATCGGTCAAGATATATTCTTAACTTATCGTGTTCCTAACCCCAAAATTGAAGGAGCAGAGAAAAAAATCATTGTTGAAACTCTGCAAAATATCCCGGTGGCCTATGATGTAGCCACTCTTGTTTACAAACGTGAGGTCTCACCAATTTTTGAAGTCATCCTACCGATGACTACCGACGGTAAAGAAACCATCATGCTGTTCAATTATTACAAAAAAGCAATAGTTGAAGCAGAAGACTCAAAACTCTATGAGCAAACTACTGTAAAAGATTGGATGGGTGACTTTAAACCCAGAGCAATTAATGTAATTCCCTTAGTTGAAGAATTCAATAGTATACTCAGCGTCGACCAAATAGTTGCGGCATACATTAAAGCAATAAAACCTAAACAACAAAGGGTCTTTGTGGCGCGATCTGATCCCGCTTTAAACTATGGTCACCTCTGTGCAGTTCTATTGACAAAAATAGCATTAAGTAAACTTAAAAAAATGGAGAAAAGTGTTAACACAACAATTCACCCAATTCTTGGTGTCGGATCCAAACCATTCAGAGGGCACCTTGCCCCCGATAACATGGACAATTTTTTACAAGAATACAAAGGACTCTCAACAGTAACTATCCAATCAGCCTTTAGGTATGATTACCCAATTGATCAAGTAAAAGAAGGCATACAAACCCTCAACCAAAGACTGCCTAACAGTATTCCTGAATTCATAGATGAAGCAGAAGAAGAAATTCTAAGAAGTATACTTGAGAAATGCAGACATCAATATGAACGTCAGATAGAAATAATAGCACCCTTCATCAACGCAGTTGCAGCTTATGTCCCAGCTAGAAGAGCAAGAAAACTGCATATTGGACTCTTCGGTTACAG
>JAAZFA010000339.1 GCA_012511995.1 Thermoproteota archaeon
CTTGATGTTTGCTTGAAAGTTGTTATTGCTATGCGCATAAGCCTTATATTTTTAAAGCTAACCTTCTCTGTCTGAAGGCTCAACCAATGCATAAAAAACTCTTGATTCCGGGTCCCACAGAAGTAAGTAAAGAAATTTTGAGTGCGCAAAGCCAATATTTGATTGGTCATAGAGAAAAAGAATTCTCAGAGTTATACGGTGGAATAACAGATAAAATTAATAAATACTTCCAGTTACCAACCGACTTTAAACCAACGGTAACAACTGGTTCAGGAACACTCTGGTTTGACATTATTGGTCGAAGTGTTGTAAAAGAGAAAGCCCTAGCATGTGTCAATGGCGCTTTTAGCCAGAGATGTGCCATGACTCTTATCTCATGTGGAAAACAAACCGACATTATAGAGGTAGAAATGGGTAAACCAATTAAACCCGAAATGGTTGCTGAAAAGCTATGCACAGGTAAATACGACACTTTAACAGTTTGCCATAATGAAACCAGTACGGGTGTCAGAAGCCCAATTGCCGAAATAGGTAAAATGGTTAAAGAAGATTACCCCGATATTATCTTTGCGGTGGATGCCGTGTCGTCAATGGCAGGCGACAAAACTTTGCCTTCAGAGATGAATTGTGACATCGTCTTTGGTAGTACACAAAAATGTTTTGCGTTACCCCCTGGTCTAGCGATTGCACTTGTTAATGACAGGGCTATTGAGCGTGCTAAAACTGTGTCCAACAGAGGTGCATACACTGATCTTGTTGGTATCTTTGAATATGAAGCGAAACATCAAACACCTTTTACTCCAAACGTCTCTTTACTCTTTGCTCTTGACAAACGCATGGATCTTCTTTTAGAAGAAACTTATGATAAAGTCTATCAGCGCCATGTTGATATGGCTAACTATACTATAGCTTGGGCAAAGAAACACTTCAGTATGTTCCCAGAACAAGGCTATGAATCAGTTACAGTAAGTTGTATAAATAGTAATGGCAAAGACGTTAAAGCAATGAACGATAAACTTGGTGAATTAGGATACTTGATTTCTGCTGGCTATGGAAAATTAAAAGAGAAAACTTTCAGGATAGGTCACATGGGCGAATGGAATTTAGTTGGTATTAAAGAGGTACTTACACGAATCGATGATGTTTGGGGATTGAAGTGACCATAAAAATCCTTGTTAGCGACAAAATCGCTGATGAAGGCATAAATATCCTCCAAGGAGAAGGCTATGAGGTAACTCAGGGATGGGATATCCCCAAGTCTGACCTACCTTCGGTCATTGGTGACTATGATGTTTTAATTGTTCGTAGTGCAACAAAGGTCAAAGGTGCGCTTTTAGAGAATGCTAAAAAACTCAAAGTTATCGGTAAAGCTGGTGAAGGTTTAGACAATGTAGATTATGAAAGAGCAAAACAAATGGGTATTATGCTGATAAATACACCTCATGTTTCTTACGTCAGTGTCTCTGAACTTACTATAGGTCACATGATTGCGTTAGCTCGAAACATCGTTCAGGGAACTTTAACGCTTCGTGAGGGCAAATGGGAAAAAGAAAAACTCATGGGTCATGAACTCAACGGTAAAACCTTAGGTGTCATAGGCTGTGGTTTCATAGGTAAAGATGTTGAACGATTAGCGTTAGCGCTTGGTATGAACGTTATCGTTGTTGAAGAATGTGTTCAAGACCGATTTGTTCCGCTATCCGAAATGTTGCCGCAAGCTGATTTTATAACAATACATGTACCTTTAACCTCAAAAACTAAACATTTAATTTCAGAAAAAGAATTTGCCCTAATGAAACAGGGCGTTCAAATTATTGACTGTTCACGTGGTGGCGTAATTGATCAAGAGGCGCTCTATCAAGCGATGGTTAGCGGTAAAGTTACAGGAGCCGCTTTAGATGTCTTTGAAGATGAACCTCCTAAAAACAGCGATTTACTAACTCTTCCTACCGTCATCGCTACTCCACATATGGGTGCGCAAACACATGAGGCGCAACATCGGGCAAGCATACAAATAGCCAATAACGTTATAGGTGCGCTAGAAAAACTCAAAGTATGAGTTGACATTTGTTTGGTTGATATTAGACCCTTCAAAGCCATAAGTTATACGCCAAAAGCTGGACCAATAGAAGACCTCATTACACAACCTTACGATAAAATTGATTTAGAGATGCAGAAGCAATACTATGATATGTCACCCTACAATTTTTGCCGCATTATTTTACCGATTGAATCCGACAAGTACAACACAGCGAATCAGCGAATTTCAGGATGGTTGGAAGAGGGTATAATGGCTAAAGAGAGTCAACCCGCATTTTATGTTTCACGTCAAGATTTTACTCTACATGGTAAGTCTATTTCACGGTCAGGTATCATAGCAGCTGTTAAACTGCATCCATACAGCGAAAACATAGTTTTTCCTCATGAAGCTACTTTCAAAGCTCCCAAGTCTGACAGATTGAACATGCTTCGTGTGCTGCAAAAAGACCTTGAGCCAGTTTTTTTGATGTATCAGGATCCTGAAGAGAAAACAATTGCTTACATGGCTGAAGTGACTAAAAATAAACCTGTAATAGAGACTACAGATTCATTGGGTGTGAAGCATACAGTTTGGAAGGTTTCGGATCCAGATAAAATTGCTGAAATACGTTCGTTAATAGCTCCAAAAGTTGTAGTGATTAACGATGGTCATCACAGGTATGAAAGTGCAGTTTTGTATCGGGATGAAATACGCAGTCGAGGCGACTGGAGTGAAGACCAAGCGTTTAACTATTATATGTGTTATATGGTTCCAGTGCAAGAGAACGGTCTTGTAGTTTTACCAACTCATAGGTTACTTAAAAATTATAGACTTACTACAGATGTAGTCGATGGGTTGAAGTGCTTCTTTATGGTAAGCGAGATCGATCCCACGGTTAAATCTATTAAGGATTTTCTTGTTAGTCATATTAGTGAGCATGCTTTCTGTGCCTATGACGGCACAAAAGCGTGTGGTTTAATCCTTAAACATGATCCATCAATCTATGATTTCATTACAAAAACTGTTTCCAATGAAACCAAGGTTTTTGATGTAGTTATACTTCGAGACATTGTGTTTAAGCAAGTTCTAAAGACTGAAAAATTAAAAATAGATGACAATATTTTCTATGAACGATGGGTAAAAGATGCAGTTGCTAAAGTTGACAATGATGAAGCAAGCATAGCGTTTTTTGTTAACCCGATTAAAGCTGAGACGATTGCGGAGGTTGCGGTGCAACATGAAGTTTTACCTGAAAAAAGTACTGATTTCTATCCAAAACTAGTTTCAGGGCTGGTAC
>JAAZFA010000340.1 GCA_012511995.1 Thermoproteota archaeon
CAAACATTTACAAAAAAGAATTCAGTCAAGTTGATAATACAAAAAACATAAAAACTCTTAAATTATACAAAAGACCACTGAAGAGGCAAGGTTCCGTTCATGTCGCCAAATAGTACACAGCTTGAAATTCAAGGTTACGACGAAAAAAATAAAATGTATCTCGTCAAGACTTCTTACGGCATTGTAAAGGTTGAGGATACATTTGCTGAAATGTTCCCTCTTTGGGCGGGAAGAGTTCTCATAACTGCTGCAAACGAAAAGTGGGCTGAGATCGCTGCATCTGTAACAACTGGATTTGCAACAAGTGTTATCGCAGCTTCTGCAGAAGCCGCAATCGAACGTACTGTACCAGCTAATGAAACTCCCGACAAAAGACCCGGTATACTCATTCAAATTTACAATAAAGACCGATTTGAACTCAAGCATCAATTGATGGGACGTATCGGTCAATGCACTATGACCTGTCCGACAACTGCTGCATTCAACGGTCTCTTGGGCAAACGCGTTTTACTAATAGGTAGCAGCCTCAGATACTTCGGTGATGGCTTCCAGAAAAAAGCTGTGGTCGGTGGTCGAAAGTGCTGGAAAATCCCCGTTATGGAAGGTGACTTTATAGTAGAAGATGGTTTTGGCGCTATGGAAGCAGTGGCAGGCGGTAACTTTATGATATTTGCTAAGACAGACGTTGAATGCTTAGCAGCTGCTGAAGCCGCTGTGGACGCAATTCGTGCTCAAGTACCCGACGTAATTATGCCATTCCCTGGCGGTGTATGCCGTTCAGGTAGCAAAGCAGGATCACTTAAATACAAGCTCAAAGCTTCAACGAATCATATCTATTGTCCAACATTACGTGAAATTGTCCCCGATACAGTTGTTCCTAAAGAGGCAACAAGTGTTCTTGAAATTGTTATAAACGGTCTAACGCTAGATGCAGTTAAGAAAGCTATGGAAGTCGGTGTTCAGGCATCAATAAACTGTCCGGGTATCATAAAGATTTCTGCTGGTAACTATGGTGGAAAACTGGGTCCGTTTAAGGCTTATCTTAAAGACGCCCTATGCATTCCTGAGGTACCGCAAGAAAAGGTTGAAAAAGCTCCTAAAGCCGCAAAAGCATAACTCCACTTTCTTTTTGGAGTAGGAACTTTTATTTTCTTCATCCATAAGGTAAAGTAATGAATTATACCATTTCAGTGAAAACAATTTGAGTACCTCAAAGAAGAGCTCACTTGAATTATTCAGGCTTCGAAAAATTATCAATACGTTAGCCAATAAAGAAGGCAGTCATACAGAACTCATTACCATTTATGTACCACCAGATAAACAGATTAGCGACGCATTAAATCTACTGCGTAATGAATATGGTACAGCAAGTAACATCAAATCAAACGTTACACGTAAAAATGTACTTGATGCCATAGTCAAGACACAGCAGAAACTCAAACTCTTCAAAGACCCTGGTGAAAAAGGTATTGTTATTTTCACTGGTGCTTTACCTCAAGAAGGCGGTGGACCAGGGACTGAACGGATGGAATCCTACGTTATTGTCCCACCCGAGCCAATTAGAATCTTTCTATATCGGTGTGATAGTCGATTCCATACAGAACACCTTCAAGAAATGTTAAGAGACAAAGAAACCTACGGTATTCTACTAGTAGATGCATCTAATGCTACTATTGCAACATTACAAGGGAAACATCTCAACATCATTATGCAAATGCATAGTGGCGTAGCAGGCAAAACTCGGGCTGGTGGCCAGTCAGCAAGGCGGTATGAACGTCTGCGTGAAATGCAACTGACTGAGTACTACAATCGTGTCGCTGGGCACGCTGACGACGTCTTTTTGCCAATTGAAACATTAAAGGGTATCATTCTTGGTGGACCTGGACCAACCAAATACGATTTCCAGAAAGGCAATTACCTAAACTATCAGTTGACTGCCAAAATAATTGCTGTCGTTGATACTGCTTATGTTGAGGAGCAAGGCGTAAAAGAAGTGGTTGATAAAGCGCCTGAAATTATGAAGAAAGTCCGTTATGTTGAAGAAAAAGAGATTATGCAAAAATTCCTCTATGAAGTAGGTCACGATAGTGGCTTCATAACATATGGTGAGGCAGAAGTACGCAGATTAATGAACAGTGGCGCCGTACGTACTGTATTGCTTTCTGAAGAACTTGATCTTTTTCGTGTTGCAGTTAAATGTGGCGCTTGTGACACGCAGGAAAACCACACAGTAAAAGGAAATGAAATGCAAGCTTTTGAACAGGGACTTGTCGGCAAACCGTGTAGTAACTGTAAAGCACCTTCCTTGACTATAATAGATAAGAAAGATATTGTAGACGACATTGGAGATCTTGCTCAGTTAACAAATACCGAAGTTGAAGTTATCTCTACTGAAACTGAAGAGGGTCAAATGCTTAAGAATGCTTTTGGTGGTATTGCAGCCTTTTTGCGGTTTAAACTGCAGTAGTAAACCTATCCTTGCCTTTTTTAAACCTATTTTTCCGAGACTGCTTTTTAATTTTTCAAGTAAGAATAGAAAGATAGACTGATTTGTCTTTGTAGCAATTGACGTATTATGATTGTTAGCCTAAGCATCTTCTTAGTTTTGCGGATTCTACCAACGATGTCTTTGCTTCAGTATCTTGTTTCTGTAAGAAGGACAACAGGAAGTTATTGCTAAAGTTCTCATGCCGTCTCTGTGCAAATCCTCTTGGACCTAATTTGATATTGAGCTTCTCTTCTGCTGTGTTTAAATCTTCTATGAGGGTTGTCAGGGCTTCTTTGAATTTCTCTTCGCTCATTCCTGATCGTTTTGCTGTTATTTGACACATTTCAACTAACATGTTAATGTTACTAAACGATACATATTCACCGACTACTTTTAAGTCGTATTGCATTTTGATATAATGCTTGTTTAGTATTTGCCATTCTTGGTCAGTTAATTCGTTGAGTGCCTTCATTCCTATGAATTCCGGTGGAATCCCTACACTATAGAGTGCACTTGCGAATGAAATAGCCCTTGGTAGGCATACGCCTGC
>JAAZFA010000341.1 GCA_012511995.1 Thermoproteota archaeon
TACTCTCACAAAAACATGGTGGATAATTATTTTAGTATCCACTTGCTCGTTAGTTTATTGTTTTAGCGATGAAAATTTCAAAAGCTCTTTTCTATGCTTTCTTAGCAGTCGGCATGGGCATACTGGCAGTTAACTTTCTCTTCGTTTACCTTCCGCTTTCAGGTTGGGTCCTGCAGTCTGTTCTAGTGGGAGTATATCTTGAATATTTAAAACCAAAGAAAACTATAGTGCTTGTTGCGGTAATGGAAGTCTTCTTTATGGTAAGCTATGGGGGGTCGGTAGCTGTGGCGGCAATTGTAAGTTTGGTAGATAGCCTATTTTTCGTGCCAGTTATCGTTGGACTCTACATTGCCTTAATAATGGCTGTCATGCTTTTAGGTTACTTGACAAACTACCTTTTCCACAAAATCCGTCTATTCGAAAGATTAAGACACAAAGCACACAGAAATGCTTCTCCAAGTTAAAGATTGCCCGTCATAATAACAATTTACAGGCAAAAAGACGTTTAACGGGGTTTCCTAAAGCGTCTGTTTAGTGCTAAATTTTTATATCGTTTGTCTTCAAGATTTGTATACCCTCTTTTTCTTATGCTATATTAGAACTGCGTTTTTGAAGCATTTTTCTTGTTTCGTGGGTAAATTAGTTACCTGTTATTATGGTGAGCAGGTTCTTGCTTCATGCATACAGTTCTTCTGTTTACTAAGTCTGTGTTCTTTTAGTTCCTCTGGGTTCGCAAGAACCGCTTGTCATATTGGACATTTAAACAGTATGGGCATCATTAAAACTATGTATTTATTCTATTGAATTTTGAGGAGTAAAATTTTTTTGGTTAAAAATCAAATTAGCTAAGAAAGTCAAAGTAAAAAAATTTTTTTAATAGACGATGATAAAGCAGTCTTCCCTTCAATGGTTAGGGTGCTTCAAGAAGCGGATTCATAGCAGAAACAGCTGAAACAGGCAAAGCAGCAATAGAAAAAACAAAAATACGTCATTATGATGCAGCAATAATCGACTTAAAATTGCCCGATATGGATGGACTAGAGGGTCTATCAAAAGCTAACTTTACTGATACAGTCACCATCATGTTAACTGGTTATCCTTCGTTGGTGAGTGGAGCACAAGCTATAGACAAGGGTGTAGATGCATACCTCCCAAAGCCCGTAAAACCAGAAGAACTTTTAATGCTTATCAAAACAAAAAAAGCATCTGCTTGATGCCACTAGAACTGCTACATTTGGAACCGATTCTTTTAGACATAAAGAATGGGATATGGCATCGGTGTTTTCATTGATTCTTCTGAGTATCACCCGGATTTTACAAACAAGAATAGATGGCTCATTGATGATTTAGCAGTTACCATAACTGCTACAGCTACCAACCTGTGAATTCCCCAAAATTCATCCCCTCAAAATCAAACGTCATGGCTTACCGTTGTTCTGTTAGGTTTAGTTTTAGTGTATCAGTACTAGTTATCCTATTGGGAATTGCGAAGAAAAAAATTAAAAAAGATCTTCTTTCAAAAAAATAGTTGCTTTCACGTTGCTTGCAGCGTTTATTGTAAACGTAGGTAGTATAACTCTAATACTCATAGAAGAAATCCCAGTCCCTCTAACTTTCCGCGAGATAAACCTATTAATGCAAACCATGCGACCAGTTTAATCTTAATCAGTATGTAGTTTAGAAAGAGAGAAATTTCTTAGTACATAAAATAATA
>JAAZFA010000342.1 GCA_012511995.1 Thermoproteota archaeon
TGGTAATAGAAACGCTGATTTCCAACTGACCGATAGGTTTGCAACAACATACACAACTTCCACTGGGTTATATCATTTCACTAATTACTACTTAGTCGTATTACCTTAAAAGTAAGTTATTTTGTAAAATTAATCTAAAAAAATGACTGTGGCTAGGCTGAGATTTGACAAAATATAGTAAAGATTAAAAAGTTTCTTTATAAAGTTAAAGTCACGTCCTACTTCTCTATATCCTAATTTCTGATTATCCATTACTTCAAAAGACAGCTGTTGCCCCGCTATTTTCTAGAGACTGCAGTTCCAAATGATGACCCATAAATACAAGGCTTAAAAAGCCAAGGTAATGCAAAATATCGGAAGGAACGAGAGCGTAGGAAACGGGTTTGTGAGCTCTCAAACTTGAGCCAGGAGGAGATAGCTAAGCGGTTGGGTGTTAGTGTTCGAACGGTTCAGTGGGATCAAGCTAAAATTAAGCCATATCATCTGGGGGCAGTTTAATCGTTTTTGTCGAGAGCTTCGTGAAAAGAAAATGTGGGAGTATAACGAAACCTCTGAATCTTTGTCTTTGCCGCAGAGAGCTAATCTATTGATAAGGTTGCTTGATCGTCAAAGAAAAGAAGAGGAAGCACATAAACGGTTTTTACGCACTTTCTTTATAGACATAGATTTGGATCGCTGTGCGGCTGACGGTTTTCCTGTAGCGAAGCCTTTCATTGCCAGCCATAAAATGAATTTGAAAGATGGAATCCAATTTGTTATTGTTTTCCATAAGAATGGACAAAAATTCACCGTCAATATGGGAAATTTGGCACAAAGCAACAATACTTATGCAAATCCATACTAGATCTATTCAGTAATTAGAACCGTTAATAGTTGGATGAGGAAGATTGTTTAGTGTAAAAGTGATATACTGATTCTTCAAGCATTTTATGAGCTTTCATCGGCTAAAGTCAGAGGTTCATAGCCAAAGACTTCCGTCCACTTTATCTTTGCCTCATCTGGCCATCTGACGTCAGCCCTAGCCCAGAAACAGTCACTCTTCAACAACTGTTCCCAGAGTCCTTAGACGAATGTAATGGTGACTTGTCGTTGATGTCTGCTACCTAAGACAGAGTTTGGTTAGGTGAGTTGAACGTATTTTGGAGTTATTCTCTTGTAAAATATTGTTGCTAATAACACACCTATTGAAAGTGTAATGAAAGTCCAAACTGGAAATTCAGGGACTTGTACGTTTTGAGAAAAAGCCACCACTAAATCACCTAGCAAAGGCATTTTATACCCAGAATACATCTGCACCAAAAACCTTTGTTGAGGAGGCATTTTCTGTTAAAGTAAAATTCATCGTTGAGTAAATATTTAAGCTTGTGAAGTTAGTCTGCATCCGTATTTTGAAGTATGCTGTTGAATTATTACTTTGTATTGAAAGATATGGGCTAATATTTAGGTCATAGAGGAAAAGATAAGACCCCTTGACCATTTCAAGTGGATGCTCATAGTGAATTTGAGTTCAAAATAATCTGAAACGTTCTCAAGATTACAGTAAATCATCCACCAGTCACCAATGGCTGTATGGTGCCGTGCCTCAGGATAAAATGGGTTTAATTGCTCCAGCTTACTTGTTTGTTATCTAAGCTTAAGCTTATGTTGGTTGTTTGTAGAGGCATGGGATAAACCATAGGTAAATCTCGATTAAATCTACAGTCTAATTGCTTTAGAAGATAGATAGGGTAATCTCCATCAATTTTAGCCCATAAAGTGCCATTTATGCTTGTAATGGTATAGTTTATGTATTCTACGGGCATAGATAGATTTGGACTTGAAACATCAAGATTAGCAGTGGCTGGTTTGACAAATAAAGAACCCGTTAACGTTGAAATCAAGAATGCTAAAATAAAGGTTAAGGCTATCGCTTTTTTCCTCATTTTAGCAATCGTGGATATATTCAGTTTAGATAGCGTTAAAAGTGTTCTTGTCTATGTTTCTGAACTAAACCTGTTTTTTTAAGTAAAAGCTTCTTGACTAACCACTTTGCTTTCTGTTGGTTTTGGCTGTGTTTTAAGTACAGAAATAATATTTTTAAGCGACTTATTTTTAACATTTGAATGAAGAATGCGGTCATGTGATGTCCGAGTTCGGGTGATTTTTCCATTCGAAGGGAGTTCGATGTCACGACTGCTCAAATGTCCTAGGGTGGAAGTTCAATCCCCAAATTTTTTTTATGCCACGTTAATTTTGAGATACCTAATCAGCGTTTGGTATCAAGGATAATGTGAGCAAGTTAACAATAGCCGTTACATGTCTAATTTTGGTAGTCTTTAGTTTTTCATCATTTTTCATTCAGAAAGTTGATGCTCAATAATACCCTTGACTTGTCACGAATGTGAGTGTTTCTTGTATATAACTAAAGGAAAGATTGTAAGTGGCGTTCAGTTTTTTCAAAAATGGCAGATACCTAGCGTTGAAAACTCCCAAAGAGAGGGGCAAACGAGTACATATTCGCCTGTGGAATTCGAGTCCCATCGGGGCCGCTATTATTTTTAGAAATTATCGTGCTTTTTTTGTGGATTGCTTTTAATAAATTTTAACGAACAGCAACTTTGGCCTTTGCTTCAACCGTACTCTGAAAATAGAATCAGTGTAATCTATGTTCTTATGAAGAGTTCAAATCACTGGGATGTAACGACTTCTACTCTCTTACATTTCTCAGAGTCAAAATTGTTGAGTTTTGTTTAAATGTAAATCGCTGAAAATGCAAAAATACTATTCAAAAATAGCGGTGGGAGTTTCACCTGCACCTTGATACTTTACTTGTTTTACACTACGCTTATGCAGAAATACAACAGTAAATACAATAACAACAGCAATAACACCCAACAAGGCAACTGTAACAATGGGTGATAAGCTTTGAGAGGGAAAAGATAAATCGGGGGTTGTTGTCGCTGGGTTCTTGCCTATTGTTATTGTTTGTGTGCTACTCCATTCGCTTGATTCTCCGTTAAAAAAGTTATTTAAGAAGTCGGTTTCATAGAGTGGATAAGTGTAGTACCCTATCAACGCTTGCACCTGAAAATCTACTTGGCTACCAACGGGAATGGTTCCTAATTTGAAGAAATATGGGTCGTTGGGTTTTTCAATTTGAGGCTCCATATATGATGTAATAAAATTGAATAACAGGATTGTATTATCATTATTCGAAGATATAAGGGGTAGTTTGCTTAATAAGTGAGGAAAATAACGCCAATTACTTTCAAAGCTACCTTTAACGCTAATATTATAGAACAAATTTATAGTATTACCCTTCGAATCCTTATAAGGAGTAAATGGTTGGTTTTTAATGGTTAAGACTATCGACCTATTCTCTACAACGTTACCTGGTTCGATTGTCACGTTATCCCCTGTGTACGGGTCTATCGAAGTTTTAGGTGCTATTTCATAAGGATTATGAACAAATTCCAACGTAGCTTCAGGTACAGACGGTTTAGGTATTGATTGAGCATCAGTCGGTTGAATAACCAACAAACTTACAGTGGCTAACATAACAACAAGCAATAAGCACAGAATCTTCATTTTATACATTGCACTATATTTGTGTTTTTAGGGATAGGATATAAAGTTTTCATAAAAATTGTTAACTTGTCAAGCTTGAGACTGTGCGAAATGTCTATTCTAACTTGCCTAATACACAGTTATTTTTTAGATGTAGACGCTTCGTCATAACAGCAAAAAGACCTAAATAAGTGATCAAATCATGAACAAAGAAACCAACAGCTTTGTAGAAGGACTACCAAGAAACCAAACTCCTTACTACCCTCACCATAAAAGAATGTGTAGACCCAGACAACCCATTCAGATTCACAGACGCATACTAAACACGCAAAACATACAAAAATTGGGTCTCACTACTCAGCTATAGGCGCTCTATTCAAAGAGTTCGTTAATTTTCTTCAAGAGCTCAATTTCTATGGATCACAACGCATAACAGTAAACGACTCTAAACTCAAAGCAACCACTCCCTCTATAAAACCTTCGATCAGAGTTCTCTTGCTGAAAGAATACACGTATGGAGAAATCAGCGCAGCATTATCTAGAAGAGTAATGAGGCAGACAAACAGGAAACAGCGTCGATGAGCAAAAAGTCGCCAACAAATTATGCCAAGAGCTAAAGCTATTCAAGTTGATAAGCTTGCAGGTTTGATAGACAAGGAGATTAATTTCTGGGAAAATTAAGCAGTTATAGTCGCTATTTTAAAGATAAAATGTGGCATAAAAAGAAAAAGGGCATAAATTGTATAATTTTAAGGTTTGCTTGTTTTCTACTGTTTAGCTTTAATGTCACCGTTCTCCTTTTTTAAGGTTGCATTTTCGTCAATTATTGTCTTCACGACGGTGTTAAGTTGAATTAGCATGTCATTGATGCTAGATTAAGTATTCCAGTCTGTTGCATAACAGGTGATACTTCTGTATTTATTTGTTGAGACATTTTATTCGTTCCTACTCTCTTTGATTGTTATTGAATTTTGCTATGCTATGACGCTACTAATTTTTCTTTTAGTTCGTTGACTTCCGCTCTTAGTTTTTGCAATTCTACGGGTAGGGGTATTCCGAGCCATTCATAGTGAACACCTTCAGGTTTACCCTCCTTATCAAGCCAGACTAATTTTGGACAGAGTTCGCTAACTTCTTCAGCTATCAAGCCTATCATCGTTCCTTCGTCGTTTTGACGTTGTTGGTCTTTCCAATCGAAAGTAACAGCACGTAAATTGTATATCCAAGATGTATCAGTCAGGGTTTGGATGTTTTGCTTGAATCGTATTGAAGATTGGTTGTAGCCTATTCGGTTCTTTGAATCAATATACAATGGACCTCTGTATGTTGTATTAACCAGGCTACCGGCAATTAGTACACCATCAGCAACAAATCTATAGCCGCCGCTTTGGCGTATGTATCCGCCGTTGTTCCAGAGATAGCCATTAGTGTTTCCGGTAAGGTATAGGTTTCCTGCGCTTGTTATGGTTCCGCACGCTAAATCTCCTCAGCCTCATACGAACGACTCCTCAACAATATTGTCCACTTTTCTATAGAAAGCTACGTCTCGTGTATCATAGACGTCTGGTTCAGGTTCTTTATAGTTTGCCGCAAGTTTGGGACGTTCATATTCCATGCCCTTTTTCATAATCCAAGATATCGTGTTGAAATTATAAATAGCCCCGAAAAAGCCCCAGGGTAGTCGGTTTAAAATTGTATTTAGCAGCTTTTTCTTCCAAGTATTTACTCTTAGCATTTGCTGCAATTTCGGGTTTGTCTGGATTGAGTTTCTCGGCTGCAGAGCCACAATTGACAAACAGCGCTAATTTTTTTGAAGCTAAATCCTTTTTGTGCTTTTTAAGAAAGTCTTCGTGATCACTAGTCCAGCGTCCCATCTGAATTCCGCTACCAACGATAACTAGGGAATATTCGGTTACTGTTTGAATTTTTTCTTTTTGGCATTCACAACTTTGGCTTCTACGCTTTTTTTTGAAGTGTTTGAGCGATTTGTTTTGCAGTAACTTCAGCTGTCCCGGTCCTTGTACCGTAAACAATCAACGCTTTATTTCATTTTGGTATACCCCATTTTGTTAATTCAATCTTTTCTCAATTTAATTTTGTCAAAATTACTAGGTTCAGTGGGAGCTTGCAAGTTTATCCAAGAGTAGAAACTGTTTTTGCCTCTTGTAATGCTTTGGGTATGTTGGAGAGCATTTCCCAAACCTTTGTTGATGGATTTGGGTTGGAATATTTACCCATTAGCCTGTTGGTTTTAGCTGCGATTATTGCCGCATGTTTAATATCAAGACCTGAGTCAATCAGTGAGGAAACAATACCTGATAAACTGTCACCAGTTCCGCCAATAGGCTCTAAAGCCGCAACACTTGGCTCTACAACTTTTGCAACTACAGTTGCTCTGTCAACAACGTAGTCAATTGCGCCTTTAACTAAGAGGAAATTGGATGCGTTAGAATATTCGTAGGCTTGCTTGATTAAGCTGTCCACGTCGTTGGCATTTTCAAACAGGTAGTTTCGAACGTATGCTGGGTGAACCGCTTCTGGGTCGGCAAGGAAAGCCATTTCACCAAGGTCAGGTGTAAATAAGTCGAATTCTTTTGCTATTCCAGCTGCTTTTGCAACATACATCGCCCCTGCGTCGGCTACGAGGATTGCGTTCGGTTTTCTCTTTAACCTCTTAACGGCTTCTTTTATGTATAAAATGTTAGGTTTGATGTAGTGTAATGCAAAGATCTCTTGGTTTGAAGAGGCATGAAGTGAACATTTTTGGTCGCGTAGAAAGCGATATATCAGGTTGCTTCCATCACCTGAACCTGTGTCACCGGCGAGGATTGCTTGAGGGGTTTTAATTCCTAAAGACCCAGAAGTTGTTACTGCAGCTGCAATCATAACGCTTGTTCCGTTAATTAGGGGAAGCTCTAAATCATCAACTTTTAATTTTCCATTGCTGAATTTACATGAACCCAATGTCAAGGGCATTCCTTTAAGCGGCACAGTGCCAATAATGGTTAACATTTTCAAACGCGCCTGTAACTTCGTACAGCTTCTTCATAGGCTTTTTGAAGCATGTAGGCGCAAAGAGTGCAACCTAAATCTTCAGGTTTTTCTGTTTTTATGAGACTATTACCAACCATTCTAAGAGCAAGAAAAGGAATGTCTGAGCAGCCACCTCCGGATATATTTACGATTTCACCTGTTGTTTTATTGAAACTCAATTTCATGTGACCCGCTTTGATCATTAGGTAGTCGCCGAAGTCAACTTTTTTGATAATGTCAGTAGGTTCAAGTTGAGTGCTGGATAGAGGAATTATCTTGATGGGTTTTATTTTGTATGCTTCAAGGATTTTTTTAGCTTCGTAGCTGTCAAGGAGTTCGGTTTCTATTGCAAGGTCACATCCAATTCTGATTTCAACGGGAGGAGCGACAACTTTAATGTCAAGTTTTTTTGCTTTAAGCAGGTGCTCGGCTTTTATTGCTTCGCTTACATCGTTTAAAAGAATGAGAGACTTTTGATTTTTTGCTTTAGCCATTTCAGTGGTCTCGTTTGTTTTGTTTTTCCTTTGTCATTTCTTTTCGATCATTATTGTGATTTTATTGCTCTCGTTTACAATGTTTAGTATTTTGTGTTCATTGGAGTCTGCGAAGCGTACTATGTTTTCTTTTGAAGGTTCATAGTCAACAGTTACTTCTAGTATGTCGCCAGATTTCATTTTGTTGAGCTTTTCTTTTGTCAAGATTACAGGCCAAGGGCATGTTTTTCCTCGTGCATCAAGTTTTTCTTTCATGTTTTTCACCTAGAATATTTGTATGTTGGGGAGTATGAACGCCATGAATACTACTGCAGCGATGTAGAAACCCAGCAAGTAGAGCATTGAGCTTTTGTCGCCTTCTGAAGCCATGACATGTTGCCTAAGTGGGCAGCCTCCTGCGAACACGGCAAAAATGCCTATTCCAAGTCCGCCTATTATTGCGAGGATGATATGATTGTATATGGGGACCGCTGCATTAGCTGCTAATGGCGCTCCGGGTATTGGCATTAAACTTTTTGTAATAAACCAAGGCCATGTTGGCATGCTTGCGACCAAAGATGCAATAGCGAACACCACAACGGCACCTATCAGAAATGCTAGGGGTGCTTTTAGCAGATGGGTGTCTTTTACCAAGACGTAGTCACGTACGCCTCCGACAAAACACATACGAGATCGTTGTGATAAGTAACCTATGATAATGCCGCCTATCAGGGTGCTCACAAGAATGCTTACAACTACTTCTGTTGTTGCCATTTAAGTGACCTCCCTGTTTATCGCTCTTCTAGCATTCACCTTGATTACTGCTGCACTGATTACTACTCCAACAGATATTGCTATAAAACCTACGACGGCAATAGCATCGCCGTAGGCAACTCTTAGGACTGCCCTGAGTGGGCAAGCTCCAAGGATTAATGCAGAAGCCATTACAGCAAAACCGCAAACAAAACTTACACCGGGATTTTTTGTTGTCCGAAATTTGAACTCTTTATTTTTCGTTGAAGATATGAAAGCTCCGGCTACGATGCCAACTACCGTTAGCACAGGAACACCGGCAACCAAGGTTCCATATCCGAGGTTTGTTCCTCCGATAGCGTTGACTATCCAGTTAATCAGGTCTCTGCCATGGCAGGCTATGCAAATGCCATAGGCTACTGGGGCATTGGGTGGACCGACGCCTGCGGTTATTTGAAGTAAAGCAGCGATTAATCCGGTCACTAAGCCTGCTATAATTATTAAGTAACTATGTTTAATGATGCGTTTTCTTTCTTTTTGTTCAGTCATTTTGGGTTCCCGCATTTCAAGTTACACATCAGTTAATCTTATAGGACATATAAGAATTACTAATAGTCAAATCAATTTCAATAGAACCAGCTATTAAAAACTCTGATTAACAGAACAGCAAAAAATGACAGTAATCTAGAAAAATATGGACACCAAAAATAGTCAAAGAATATTAAACATTTAAACCCAAAAACGGTTAACTTGTTCATAAAACAATCCTTAAAGGAGTCAGGATATGAAAATTCAGTATCTCAGCACGTTCATTACAGTACTTACTACAGGCAGTTTTTCAGCAGCTGCCAAGGAACTCGTAACAAGCCAAGCAACAGTGAGCAATCATATAGCAGCCTTGGAGAAAGACCTCGGAACAAAAGTTTTCATCCGCACAACAAAAGGTGTAGAATTAACCGAAGCAGGAAAAATTCTGCAGGAAACTACAAAGAAAATATTTGAAGAAATTGAAAAAGCCAAAATGATAATCGCTTCAACAGAAAAA
>JAAZFA010000343.1 GCA_012511995.1 Thermoproteota archaeon
CGGATAACATCCCAAAGTGCACGTCTTGCGTTGGGATCTAAACCGGTTGTGGGCTCATCTAAGAAGAGTAATTCAGGCGAATTAACCAATGATAGAGCTAAGCCTGTTTTTCTTTTTTGCCCACCTGATAAATCTTCAAAGTAAGTTTTAGCAGATTCCTCTAGTAGAACATCTTTTAAGATTTCATCTGCATCAACTTTAGTGTTGAAGAGTTCAGCGTAGTAGTTGATGGCCTCTCGAGGGGTAGTTTTTTCTAAAAAAGTAAATTCTTGGGGAATAACGCCGATTTTTTGATGGACGACATTCCCCTTTTTCCAAGGGTCAAGACCTAAAACTTTAACGTCGCCTCCATCTCTTTCCCGCAATCCTTCTAGAATTTCAATGGTGGTGGTTTTGCCTGCTCCGTTGGGACCTAGCAATCCGAAGACTTCACCCTGCTTAACAGTAAATGAGATACCATCTACCGCCCTTAGGGCACCATAGTTCTTTCGGAGGTCAGTAACTTCAATTGGTAACATTTAACCAACTTCCTTAGTTTAAGTTAAAGATTCCAGTTTATTTAATGGTGGAAATATAACTTTCGTATAAGCAACCTTTAATTTGCATCTGATTTGTGTCTATAGCTACTTAGGGAGTTATTTCTCGTGCAATTTTACGGTTAGAGGTACCATTAATACCTCGGAGTAAAAAGCCGGTGAGATCTTCAGGAGATAAATACCGAGGACCACGTTCATGGAACACTTGCATCTCAAGTTTACCCTTTCCAAAAATTCCTCGTAACATATAATAGTCAAATTTTAGGGCGACACGTTTCTCACCACTACTTTTGTAGTAACGAATGGAACAAAAGAAATCTAGTATATGCACACGTTCAGAACCTACAGCAGCTATTGCTTTTTTTATCTCTATAGCATCCAAGAAGGTAAAAGTATTAACATCTGCCAAACCAAACTCGAAGATCAATACCCCATTAGGGATCGTGGGGATAGATACCTGTTCAAATAAAAATTCTTGCCTATTAATCTGACCAATGAATTTTAATAGTCTCTGCTGCAGCTGTCTAATTGAGACTATAACTGTGTAATTGGCAATAAGATGAAGGTTCTCAGGGAAGGTTTCATATAATCCAATGGTCAAGTTAGCTGTTCAAACCTTCAGTTTCTTGATTTTATCGACATTATTAAGTAATTCACTGAGAGCCACTGTTAATTTTTGGAGTTCGTCGATATCATTTGTTTTTTCAATTTTACTCTGAATATCAGCTATTTTTGCCATTAGAATTACTTCCAGTTTATCATAGGCAACGGATGTCTTTGGTGTCGTTTGTTGTACGACAGGTGGCTGCTCGCCTTCCTTAACCACTACTACTTTTTTCTCATCTTTAGCACACCAAAGCGTACCATCATGTAGTCGGAACAGCGGTGATACGCATACAGGGCAAGAGAGATCTGTTAAGGTAGCACCTTGACGGAGTAATTCAGCCATTCTCTTGATAGGATTACTTTCATTGTCTTGTTGCATGTAGAAACCCCAAAGTAAATACATATCAATAAATATATAACTTGATTACTGCATGTTGCAGTAAAGGGGAATTCATTATGGTTCGCAAGAAAAAAACTGAAGAGTATGAAGCAAAAATCAAGCAAGCGTTGCTCGTGCTTGGCGAAGTTTCGGAAGATAGTACAACTCCAAGGAACATTCGTCGCTCGGCGAAAGACGCTATGAATGCGTTACAGAGCGCCGAATATACCCCTGCAGTGAAAGCTTCCAATGCGGTTGCATTGCTAGATGAGATTCTGCAAGACCCCAATATGCCACCTTATACGCGGGTTAAGCTCTGGAACGTCATGAGTTTTATAGAAGCCATTAAAGATTAACAGGCTTTTTACCTCTGTTTATTTTTGTCGGAAAATTTTTATAATCTATTGTTTACTGCTTTTTTTACATTGCCTGTATGATGCAGCACAATATATACAACAAAATACCAAGTCCTTTCCATCTATTACTTCATGGTAGGAGCCATCGTAGACTTTGCAACCGCAATGGGTACATATGGATAAGCTATGTTCAAGGACAATGGATATTAGCGAAGCGAACCGTTTAAAGAGACAGCTACAGAGGTCTTTACCAGAGTTTGTTAATTCAAAAATTTTACGTTTCTTTTCACCGGTTTGCTCTATGCTATGTTTAACTATGCTTTTCTCCTCTAGCTGTTGTAGAAAAGGGTATACTAGGCTTGGGCTGATTTCTTTTTGGAGGCGTTTTTTGAATTGTCGCATTATGCTATAACCATGATCGGGACTCTCATAGAGTAGCATCAGTATGTAGAAACGGCTAAAGTCACTGAGTAATTCATCTATATTCTCAATGTTTGGATTTTTTGGCACTTAAATCAGTCCTTTGTTGTGTAAATGGATTAAATACTATTTAGATATATCTCAAAACTACATATATTTTAAGTCGTTTCTTTCAAGCACATGTGCACTAACAAATATATGCGACTTATTGCATGTAGTTCTGGGTTCCAGAGAGGGATATTTCCTTTGAAATATGATGTAATCATCGTGGGCGCAGGCCCTGCAGGTATTTTCTCAGCATTAGAGCTAACTGAACGCACTAACCTAAACGTCCTAGTCGTTGATAGAGGGAACGATATAGATATTCGTAAATGCCCTAGTAGTCGTGGCTTCGAATGTGTACATTGTGAACCATGTAACGTTTTAAATGGATGGGGCGGCGCAGGCGCTTTCAGCGACGGTAAACTCACTTTATCCACAGAAGTAGGTGGCTGGCTAAACCAGTATGTCTCGAACCAGGAACTAGAGGCACTTGTCAAGTACTGCGATTCAATTTACATAAAATTCGGCGCTAGCAAAGAAGTTTTCGGTACTGAAAACGAACAGGTTGATGAAATTGAACGCCAAGCCTCTAGACCAGGTTTAAAACTAATCAAACAAGAAGTCCGTCACATGGGCACCGATAGATGCCTTGAAGTTCTAAAGGAGATGCGTAAGTATCTTGATAGTAAAATTACATTCATGCCCAAAACCGAAGTTAAGGGTTTAATCGCTGATGACCACACCGTACAAGGTATCGAAACGGTTAGTGGTGAAAAAATCTTAGGTAAATACATCATTATTGCTCCAGGTAGGGGGGGCGCTGAATGGTTGCAAACAGAGGCTCAAGTGCGAGGGTTAAAAACCGTTAATAACCCAGTTGATATCGGCGTTCGCGTGGAACTTAAGGCTTCGGTTATGGAAAACTTGACCAAAGTGCTTTATGAACCAAAACTAGTTTTCTTTTC